>JASHUX010000425.1 GCA_030039775.1 Alphaproteobacteria bacterium
TTGCCGAAGGCGTTGGCTTGGTTGCTGACCTTCCAGGCGTGGCGGATCGGCGCGGTGTAGCCCGCGGTGCGTAGCATGATCTCGGCACCCTTGTAGGCGGCTTCGCGCGCCATCTCGGGAAACATCCCGTCGTGACAGATGATAAGGCCGATCTTGGCACCCTTTGGTCCCTCGCAGACCGGAATGCCAAGATCGCCCGGTTCCCAGGGCTCGACTGGGACCCAAGGGTGAAGCTTGCGATAGTAGAGTTTGAGTTCGCCGTCCGAATCGACAATGAAGCCGCTGTTATAGGGATTGCCCGTCGGATTCAGCTCCATGATCGAGAAGCAGCCCCAAATCCGATTGTCGCGGCAGGCGCGCTTGAACGCGGCAACCTCGGGCCCGTCCATGCGGCACATGAGCGCCGGATCGGTGTTCATCGACAGGCCGTGCAGCGAATATTCGGGAAACACGACCAAGTCCATCGACGGCATGCCGCGCCGTGCCTTCGCGACCATCGCGCAAATCTTCTCCGTTTGCGCAGACAGTTGAGGCGGCGTATCGGCGACCGGAAGCTGCAACTGCACCAAACCGATCACGACACCGTTCGGACTTTTGTTGAGACCGCCGAGACCGCTCATCCCGTCCTCGCTATTTGGTGATCGACAGCTCCGCCGGCGCGCCGACCAGCGTGCGTTTCGGCGAGCAGGTGATGATCATGATCGCCAGCGTCAGGAAATACGGCGCCGCGCCAAAGAGATGATAACCCCACGTGATCTGCACCGATTGAAGCGCCGGCCCGAGCGCCGCGGCGCCGCCGAACAACAGCGACGTCCAGAAACACAGCATCGGATTCCAGCGCGCGAAGATCACAAGCGCGACCGCGGTAATGCCCTGCCCGCTCGACAGGCCCTCGTTCCAATTGCCGGGATAGTAGAGCGACAGGAACGAGCCGCCGACCCCGGCGAGGAAGCCGCCCGTCATGGTCGCCCGCAGCCGGATCCGGTTCACTGAATAGCCCATGGCGCGCGCCGCGTCGGCACTTTCGCCGGCCGTGCGCAATATCAGTCCCCAACGCGTACTTTTGAGCGCCCAGACCAGCGCCGGCGCCAATACCACGCCGATCAGGAACAGCACATTGATCTTCAGCGCGTCGTGAAGCTGCGGGATCGTGCTCCACCAGCCGAAATCAATCGCCGGCAGGATGTTGGCTTTCGGCTGGATCAGCGGCTTGCCGAGGTAAAAGGCCAGACCGATGCCAAACAACATCAATGCGATGCCGACCGCGATGTCGTTGACGCGCTGGAGGCCGCAAATGACGGCATGCACCCCGCCGAGGATCGCGCCGGTGATGCCGGCCGCGAGCACGCCGAGCCAAGGCGATCCGCTCAGATAAGACACGCCGTAGCCGACCATCGCCGACATCACCAACGTGCCTTCGAGACCGAGATTGATGCGTCCCGACCGTTCGGTCAGACATTCGCCTAGGCTGACGAAGAGGAACGGCGTCGAGACGCGGACCGCGCCGCCCAGCACCGCAATCGGCACCACCCAAAAGCCGAGCGAGGACGCATCCGCCATCGTCACGCGCTGTTTGTCTGGAAGATCTTGAAGCGACCGTAAAACGTGTCGCTCGCCAGCACGGCGATGAAAATGATGCCCTGCAGCACCAGCACCGACGCGTCGGGCAAACCGAGGCGGCGCTGCAACAGGCCGCCGCTCGCGCCGATCCCGCCCAGCAATATCGCGACGGGGATGCACGCGAGCGGGTTTTGTCGAGCCAGGAAGGCGACGAGAATGCCCGTATAGCCGTATCCCGCCGCCATGTTGGCATTGGCGCGTTCCTGCACCGCGGCAATCTCGACCATGCCTGCGAGGCCGGCGCAGGCGCCGCCGAGGAAACACATCGCCAGCACGAGCTTGCCGACGGGCAAGCCGACGACCTTTGCCGCGCGAAGGTTGCCGCCAGAAATCCGCGCGCCGAGTCCGAAGGTGGTGTGGAACACCAAAAGATAAGCAAGGACCGCCGCGATGACGCCGAACAGAATCCCCCAATGCACGCCGAGCCAGGGGATGAGCCCGATCATGTTCTGGTCGCCGATCGAATAGCTCGACGGCTTGTTGAGACTCGCCGGGTCGCGCATCGCACCTTCGACCAGATGGTTGAGGATCGCGATGGCGATGTAGTTCAGCAGCAGCGTCGAGATGGTTTCGTTGACGCCGCGATAGTGCCGCAGCGCACCCGCGAAGGCGATCCACAGCCCGCCGGCGAGCATGCCGGCTATGGCCATGACCAGTTGGACGATCAGCGGCGGCGCGCCGAGTACGGCGAGGCCGGCGGCCGTGGCGCACAAACCGCCCATCACCAGAGCGCCCTCGCCGCCGATCACTACCATGCCCAACTGAGCCGGCAACGCCGTGCACAAGGCCGTGAGGATCAGCGGCGCGGCCCGGGTCAGCGTGTTCTGCCAGGAAAAGAAGGTGCCGAACGCACCGCGATACATATAGCCGTAAAGGTCGAGCGGATTGACGCCGAATAAGGCGACGAACCCGCCGAAAACGATCAACGCTACGACGACCGCAAGCACGGGGAGGGCAACGAGCTCCGCCGCCGCCCCGAACCTGTCACCCACCAACCGCCCGCCGATCGCCTTCGTTTCGATCGCAAAAGTCATGGGCGAACGTGCCCCCTACGGTCATGAGGTCGAACCGATAACACCTTCCACCAGGTAACCCATGGACTCGAGCTTGATGTCGGTCTGGACTAGGCCGGCGCCCGCGGGAATCACGGTATTGCCCTTGTTGTCTTTCAAGCCACCCTTATAGATCACGAAGTCGCCCGACATTAAGGCGCCTTTCGCGGCATCGGCCTCCTTGCGGACCGCATCAGGCACCATCGCGCCATAGGGCGACGACTTCACCAGGCCTTCCTTGTAGCCGCCGCGGTAGAAGTTCGGGATCGTCTCGCCCTTCATCGCCATGGTGACGAATTTCGGATAGAGATCTTCCCAGTCCCATTCGGCACCAGTCAAATAGTTGTTGGGCGCCAACGCGGCTTGATTGCAGTGATAGCCGCAGACAAAGGCGCCGCGACGCGACGCCGTCTCGACCACGGTCTTCGGTCCGTCGACGTGCATCGTGATGACGTCGGCGCCGGCATTGACGATGCTTTGTGTCGCTTCCGCCTCTTTTACCGGCATCGACCAATCGCCGGTGAAAATCACCTGCGTCGTGATCTTCGGGTTGACGCTAATCGCCGCCAGTGTGAACGCATTGATGTTGCGGAGCACTTGCGGGATGGGCTTGGCCGCGACGAAACCAAGTTTGTTGGTCTTGGTCATGCGGCCGGCCACGATACCGTTCACGTACTGCGCTTCATCGATGTAGCCGAAATAGGATCCGATGTTCTTCGGCATCGCAGGCACCCAAAGGCCGGCGGCATGTTCAAACCGAACATTCGGGTATTTCGGCGCAAGACGCAGAATGTGCGGGTCGAAATAACCGAACGAGGTCGGGAACAGCAATGTTGAACCGTCGAGATTGATCATCGACTCCATGGTCTTCTCGACCGCGTCAGTCTCCGGCACGTTCTCTTCTTCGGTGACCTTGACGCCCGCCATCTTCTTCACCGCGGCGGCACCCTGCGCGTGAGCTTGGTTGTAGCCGTAGTCGTCGCGCGACCCGACATAGATGAAGCCGACAGTGAAGTCGGCCGCGCGCGCGATCCGCGCCGGCAAGGTTCCAGCCAAAGCCACCGCCGCCGTGCCGCCCAACAACGTACGACGCGAAATCCTGTCAAAGTTCATCCCCTGCTCCCTTCTCCGATGCCGCACGCGGCGGCCCCTCACCATCCCTCGCGGGATACCCCGCCACTCCTGTTTCGCAAAGCCTGTGCCATCCATGAACGCCGCTCCCGTCGTGCACGCGGCTAAGCCATTCGCCATAATTGCTCATAATTTACGCAGATCGTGAACCAATTGTATGCAATTGACTTCCGTCTATATGATCGGCCGGATGCCTACTGCATGGTTTCGGGATTAGCCCGCCGACTGCTAGAAGAACAGCGCGGCCAGATTGGACGTGAAGGGAAAGAGCTTTGACCGGGTTGGGTTTGAGCCTCGATATGGCGACACTTGGCGCCCGCTACCGCGGCAACGAACTGACCGTCACCGCGCTCGTCGCGGCGGTCGAGGCGCGGATAACCACCGCCGGCGACGACCATGTCTGGATCGCCCGTACGCCACACGATGCTCTGCTAACTCGCACCAAGGCGTTGGACGCGCTCGATCCCGCGGCGCGATCGCGCTTTCCGCTCTTCGGCATTCCCTTCGCCGTCAAAGACAATATCGACGCCGCGGGTTTTGACACAACGGCGGGCTGCCCCGCCTTCGCCTACCGCCCGATCGAGGATGCGCCCGCCGTCGCACGCCTGTTGGCGGCAGGCGCGGTATTGATCGGGAAGACCAATCTCGATCAATTCGCCACCGGCCTGGTCGGTGTTCGCTCACCCTATGGCGTGGCGCGGAATCCATTCGATGCCCAATTCATCCCCGGCGGTTCGAGTTCCGGCTCCGCAGTTGCGGTCGCGTCGGGCTTGGCCAGCTTCGCACTCGGCACCGATACCGCCGGTTCGGGCCGCGTGCCAGCGTCGTTCAACAATCTGGTTGGACTGAAGCCGACCAAAGGGCTGATCCCTTTGCGCGGCGTCGTGCCGGCCTGCGCCTCGCAGGACTGCGTCTCGATCTTCGCGCTCACGGTCGACGACGCCGAAGCGGTGCTGGCCGTCGCGGGCGGCTTCGATCCCGCCGATGCATTCTCGCGCCGCGGTTCGCAAGCCCGCGTCATCGGTGACGCGTTTCGCTTCGGTGTGCCGCGCCGGCTGGAATTCTTCGGCGACGGTGCAAACGAAAGACTTTATCGCGACGCCATCACCGCGCTGGAGAGACTGGGCGGCATACCCGTCGAATTCGACGACACACCGTTCCTCGAAGCCGCGAAGCTGCTGTACGAAGGCCCTTGGGTCGCAGAGCGGATGGCGGCGGTGGAAAAGATTTTCCGGGCCCATCCCGACGCGATCTTGCCCGTGACGCGCGGCATCATCGCCAACGCCGACAAGTTCAGCGCGGTCGATGCATTCAAGGCGCAATATCGCCTCGGCGAATTACGCCGCGCCACCGAGCCGCTGTGGCATGACGTCGACGCCGTCGTGCTGCCGACGGCGCCGACGATCTACACCGTCGCGCAGGTCAATGTCGACCCGGTGGCGCTCAATTCACGCCTCGGCCATTACACAAATTTCGTCAATTTGCTCGATCTTGCGGCGCTGGCGGCACCGGCGGGCTTCAGGCCTGACGGCTTGCCGTTCGGGATCACCTTGATCGCCCCGGCGTGGCACGACGCCGCGCTCGCGTCGCTTGGGCGACGGTTCGCGCGTGCGCTCGATCTACCGCTCGGCGCGACAAAGCATCGTTTGCCGCCGGAACAGAAACGCGCCGCGACCGCTGAAGCCGTGGCGGTCGCCGTGTTCGGGGCGCATCTTTCGGGCATGCCGCTCAACCGTCAGCTCACCGACAATGGCGGCCGGCTGCTCGGCGCGTCTCAAACGGCGCCCAACTATCGCCTTTACGAGATTCCGGGCACTGCCGCCCGACCCGGCCTGGTACGCGTGGCGAACGGCGACGGCCATCCAATTGAGACCGAGCTCTGGTCTTTATCGCGGGCGGCGCTGGGCGAGCTGGCGGCCGCGACCGAGGCGCCGCTATGCATCGGCAATGTCGAATTATCGAACGGCACCTGGGTAAAGGGGTTTCTGTGCGAAGCCGACGCCGTGGCGGCAGCACGCGACATTTCGGAATTCGGCGGTTGGCGGCGTTTTCTCGCCGTGAAAGGTTAGGCGGCCTCGATCGGATCGTGCGCAATGGTGCCGGTATATTCCTCGAACGCGCGCTGCACGCCGGAGACGTGGCGACGCATGGTTTGGAACGCCAGCTCGGCGTTACCGCGCAGGATTGCGCGCACCACCTCGTCGTGCTCCGAGTACGAATCGGCGAGACGGCCTTCGCCGCGGAATTGGATACGCGACAGCGGCGCGAACCGGCGGCGCAGCGTCGCCATTGCGTCGTCGAGCGCGGCATTGTGGCAACCGACGCGGATCGCGGCGTGGAAATCGGCGTTGGCCTGATGATAGAGCTCGGCGTCGCCGCGCCGCACGAGACCGCCGCACTGATGATGCAGCTCCTCGAGCCGATAGCGTTCCGTCGAGGTCATCTTGAGCGCCGAGAGGCGGGCACATACGGCCTCAAGCTCGGCGACCGCCTCGAACATCTCGGTCAAACGCGCCGTCATCGTTTCGGCGACCACGGCGCCGGAGTGCGCGCGCGTTTGCACCAGGCCCATCGCCGCCAGCTCGCGCAGCGCCTCGCGCACCGGCGTGCGAGACACCTCGAAGCGGCGGGCCAGGCCAACCTCGTCGAGCCGCGCACCCGACTCGAGCCGGCCCGACAAAATGTCGTCGGCCAGGATCTCGCGAACCCGATCGACCCGCGTGGTCTTCACGTGGTAACCCCTTGCGCCGAATGGCACCGCCGCGATGAAGGTGTATGCCGGCCGCCGTGTCAAGAGACAGGATGGTCCTCGTCGGTGTGGGCGCCCCCTACGGCGAGATCGCCGGCGCACCGCTTCCCAACCGGATTATTTTGCCCGAACGGTTCTGAGCGGCAGATCAGATGTCTCGTATTCAGCGAGGCTGGCGTCGGCTAGGCAGTGCCAGTTCGTTGCATTTCGTCGATCGTTGCCGCATCGAAGCCGAGTTCACGTAGTACTTCCTCGGTGTCTTGGCCGATCGTCGGCACGGCATTCTTGCGGATCGGTCCGTCGTGCGCGAAGCGGAAGCCCGTTCCGGCGAGGGTTGCCGGCTCGTCCAATCCGGGGATCGCGGCTTCGACAAAAAAATCGCGCTCCCCGATTTGCGGATGCGACATGGTTTCGAGAAGGTTACGGACTTTGCCGGCGGGGACTTTGGCCGCCGCGAGTTTCGGTTCCAACTCGGCAGCCGATTTATCCGCGAAGGCGCGTTCGAGCGCGGCACGCAACGGCGCATAGTTCTGCATCCGGGCTTCATTGCTGTTGAAGCGTGGATCGGTCGCCATTTCCGGCTCGCCGAGCACGCGGCATAGTCCCTCAAATTGCGGCTGCCAATTGGCGCCGATACAGATGAAGCCGTCGCGCGTTTTGTAAGTACTCGAACTCGCAACCATGCGAAAACCCTGGTTGCCCGAGCGCTTCGGCGGCGCGCGATTGAGGCCGACGCCGGGGATCATCTGGCTCATCATCACCAGCGCGGCGTCGAGCATGCCGACATCGATCTGTTGCCCCGTACCGGTCTTCTGACGTTGCAGCAGCGCCGCGAGAATGGCGTAGGCGGCGAGAAACCCTGAAAAGGTGTCCGCAATGGGGATGCCGACGCGCAGCGGGTCTTGCTGCGGCTCGCCGTTGATCATCATCAGGCCGGAGATCGCCTGCACAATATGGTCGATCGCCGGCCAATCGCGCATCGGACCGCTCTGGCCGAAGCCGCTGACCGAGCAATAAATCAGGCGCGGATTTATTTTGCTCAGGCTCGCGTAATCGAGCGACAGTTTCGCCGCCACGCCCGGGCGAAAATTCTCCGCCACGACATCGCTACGCTCCGTCAACCGGCGGATGACCTCGCGGGCGGCGGGCGCGGTTAAGTCGAGCGTGACCGACCGCTTGCCGGCATTGGCCGCGATGAACGGGCCGCTCATCGCCTTCAGGCCGCCATGCTCGACATAGTGGCGGAAATCGTCGCCGAAGCCGGGGCGCTCGATCTTGACCACGTCGGCCCCCAAAAGACCGAGATGGTAGGTGCAGAACGGACCCGCGAGCGCGTGCGTGAAGTCGAGAACCTTGATGCCGTCGAGCGGTCGCATCGCGTTACTCCATTACTTGCATTTCACGGAGGGCTCTATCGGCGCGG
>JASHUX010000426.1 GCA_030039775.1 Alphaproteobacteria bacterium
GCTGCTCCAGGCGCGGCTCTTTCCCGACATGTACAATTTCATCGGCCAGGTCCAGGCGGTGTGCGATCAGGCCAAGGGCGGCGTTGCACGCGCGGCGGGGGTCGAGGTGCCGAAATACGCCGACGACGAAAAGAGCTTCGCCGACCTGAAGGCGCGGATCGCCAAGACTCTTGCGTTCGTGCAGAGCATTAAGCCAGAGCAATTCGCCGGCCGCGACGACGCCGAGGTTAGCTTCCCCGTCGGGCCGTCGACGCGTTCGATGAAGGCGGTGGACTACCTCATCAATTTTTGCCTCGTGCATTTCTATTTCCATTGCACGACGGCGTACGCGCTCTTGCGGCATAACGGCCTCAATATCGGCAAGCGCGATTTCTTCGGCCCCCAGCGCTAGTCGAGCGACGCCGACATTCCCGCGGGCACCGGCGGCGGCGCTTTCTTCCGCAACAGCGGCAGAACGGTCTCGGCCAACGATGTCGCCGTCGCGCCATGCTCGATCGCGCGCAACACGCCCTCGCGATCGATGATGTAGGTCGTCGGGATGACGTGCGGGCGCGGAAAATCGTTGATTTGGGTCTCATTGACCATGGCCGCGGGATAGGAATAGCGGCGCATCAGCGCGGCGACCCTGTTGCGGTCGTCCCACTTGTCGACGCTGACGCCAATCAGCACCAGGCCCTGACCGCGAAACGCTTGAAAGAACGTGTCGAGGGCGGGCATTTCGACGCGGCATGGACCGCACCAGGTGGCCCAGAAATTGACGATCACGACCTTGCCGCGCTCAGCGGCGAGATCGAAGGTCTGGCCGCCCAGTTCGGTTGCTTCGAGACGCGGCGCCGGCTCACCCACCGTCGGCTCGGCCGCGCTTATCGGGAGCGCCGCCAATACCAGGCAAGCGGAAAGAGCGATCGATAGAAGACGCGTTTTCATCCCGACGACAGATAGTAGCCCGGCGCCATTGTTCCCAGGGCTGCGACGATCGCAATGATGCCAAGGCCGAGGGCGGTCTCGATCAACGCGTTGCGGCGCAGCGTCCCGATTTCGGCGCGCGGAGTCAGGCGGAAGCGATTGACCGCCGCAATCGCGAGCATCGCCGCGAACAAGGCCAGTTTGAACAAGAGCACACGGCCGTAATCCGTCGCGATCAACGCGTCCGGGGTGCCGACGAGGAACCACGCATTGACGAGCCCCGTGCCGAGGATCAGGAGCACGCAAACCGTGCCGAGCGTCGAAAAACGCCAAGCAATCGTGCCGGCATCGGCGCGCCGCATCGCGAGGGCGAACGGCACCAAGCCGCCGATCCAGGCGCCGACGGCAAGGAGATGTACCGCATCGTCCGCGATCTCAAACCAATTACCCGTCGCGCCGGCGTGACCGGTCGCCGCCGTCAGTATCAGAACGATCCCGGCTGAGACTGTCGCCGTCCAAGGATGCCACCCGACTATCGCACCCCCGGCGATCAAGACAACCGCGCCGGCGATCCACAACGTGCCGAAATGCGTGTCGTCCAGCACCGTGGCAATGGTGCTGACGCTCGGCGGCTCGCCGCTCATCATAGCGGTCGCGAGGAGAAGCCACGCGATCATCGCCAATAAGACGACGATTGTTAGTCCGCGAGTCCAGCGCGCCGGCGGCCGCACGCCGAACCAGAGGCCGAAATTCGCGAGACCGAACAGTTGCAGCAGCGCAGCAAAGTATACGGCGCGGGCCGCGATCAGGAATGGGTTCACGGCGACACGGTGAAGGTGAAATCGCCCTGGGTGTGGTGCGTGTCCACGGACACGACATGCCACGTCACCTTGTAGGTCCCGGGCGGCAATTTCTTCACGGCAACATGCAGCAATGCGCGATTGGACGAGTCGGTATGCGTGCCGCCGTCATCGACGCGGTTCCCGACGCTGTCCGTGACCTCGATCCGGCTGAAGGCGGGTTCGACCTGTTCGGTGAACCAGATCGAGACTTCCTTTGGTGCCGGCCCAGTGGCGCCCACCGCCGGGTTGGCGTGATCGAGAAAGGCGTGCGCCCGCGCGCCGGCCGCAACGCAAACGAGCGCAGTGGCGAGAAGAAGTTTCCGCATCGCCGCCCCCTAGAAATTGAACAACGGCTTGCCGAGGGAGTTCGGCATCAGATCGTCGAGGAAGACATGGAACTGAACGATGAAGCCGGTGCCTTGCATCTGCCGGGTCGCCCCGTTGGCGGGGATGACCGCTTCGGCGCCGACCTGCCAGGCTGGGGCCTCATAGAAAATGCCCGGTGCGATCACCCCGGTAGTCGGCATGTCCGTTGGCGCGGCATAGGAAAATTCGACCAGCGCAATCAAGTGATTGAAAAATTCCGGGATCGGGAGTGCCTGCACGTGCTGCGTCAGGTAGGGCATCGAATATTGGATCGACGCGGCGTAATCCCACTCGTCGGGCCTCGCCCGCGGCGAATCCGAGACGGCGTAGCCCAGTTCGCCCGTAACGGCGAAGGCGCGCAGCGGGCCGATCGGCAGATCGCCGAAGCCTTTGCCGACATACCAGGTCGGCGCGGTGTTGCTGATGACGGGGATGGCGCCCGCGCGCAGCAGTTGGCTCGAGCCCGTGGCGCCGAAATCGCGGATCACGCCGGCCGACATCATGAATTCGTGTGGCTCGTTGCAATAGAACTGGTCCTTCAGCGTCACCGTGACGTTGTCCCAGCCGTTGAGGTTTTCGCCGGCGCCGCGCTGGGTGATGTAGTCGCCGTTGAGGGCGACGCCGAACATATTGTCGCCCGCGCTAAAAATGGTCTTGTCCCATTCATAGCCCCAACTCGTGCTCGACCCGGATGGTGTGCCGGGCGAGGCTGGGATCGGCGTGTATTGAATCGTCGGCAGCGACATTTCGTCGTTCATGCCGGGATCGTCCATGACCAGGGTCGGCGGAAAGACCCGGTTGCCGCACACGGCATGCGCCAGGGCATGCGTAGCCGGAACGGTGGCGATCAGCAGACCGACAAAAGCGGCCCGCGAAAAAAATCGGGACATGCGTAACTCCCATGAAATTGGACACGGGCCCGCGACGGCGAGCCGACATAAACCCAATTTTTCGTGATGTTACGCGAGGGGCGGCGCGCGGGAGCGGTAAGAGATAACGATCGAAATCGCCGCCGAGTCTTCCTGAGGTATGACCATCGCCCCGGCGACGACAATCCGCGGCAGCGGAATCGCCGGCGGGCTCGGGGCGGTGGCGGCGATGGTGGCCGCGAGTGCTGTACAGATCGGGCAAGCGTTGGCTGGGTTTGGTTGATGGTTCTTCTGCTCGTCGCCGGTCGGCACGTGGCAGATCGGCGCCGCGTTTGCGGCGGCCGCAATGTCCGCGGCCAACACGAACGGCAGCATGATCTGCACGACGATCGCGAACATCGCGAGCGTCGCGCGCGCCGTGAACCAAGAGCGGCGTCCGACCCCCATGCGGCGATGCTAGGGCAAGCCGGGCGACAAACAAGTCAAATCCGCGGCATTGGGGTCACATGGGGCTGGCGGACACCGGCGACGCGGGCTTAGTCATCGAGCCATGAAAATATCGGTGCTCAGTCGCGCGGTCGCGTACGGCTGCATCTTCCTCGCGGTAGAGGTCATTGTCGCCGTTGGCTTGGCGCTGCATAACCACATGGTTGCCGGGACGGCCGGCTCGACCGATTTTCTGATGATCTACGCGTCCGGCCGGTTGGCGGATTCGGGGATGGCGTCGTCGGTTTACGATCTCGTGGTCCAGCAGGCCGCGCAGCAACGAGTTTTCGGCGCGGCGCCCCTAACCGGCTTTTTTCCGTTCTATTACCCGCCGATCTATCTCTTCGTCTGTGCCGCGCTCGCGCTACTGCCGTACATATCCGCGTTCGCGGTGTGGACCGTTGCGACGGCGGCGCTATTCCTCACCGCGTTGAGGCGGATCGTTCGCGATTGGTGGCTGATCGCCGCTTTGTGCTCGTTTCCGCCGTTCGTCCTGAATGCGTAGATCGGCCTCAACGCCGCGCTGACCGCCGGATTGCTGGGTTGGGGACTCGTGCTGCTTGAGCGTCGACCGATGCTCGCCGGCGCGATGTTCGGGCTTTTGTCGTACAAACCGCATTTCGTAGTCTTGGTGCCGATCGCCTTGCTGGCGGGTCGGCATTGGCGGGCCCTGGCCGGATTCGTTGCGGCCGTCGCCGTCTTGGTGCTGTTCTCGGCGGTCGCATTCGGCATCGATAGCTGGCGGACCTTCCTTGCCAGCCTGCCCGTGGCGGAGGCGATCTATGGCGGCGGCCAGCTCGGCTATTGGGCCCAGATCAGCCTGTTCGGCGCGGTGCGCCTGCTTGGCGGCTCCTACGGTCTTGCCGTGGGCATCCATGGTGCGGCGACCGTTCTGGCGGCGGGCGTTATGGCCTATGCCTGGTGGCGGAACGCGGCGCCGGCGGTGCGCGCGGTTACACTGATCGCCGCCGTGTTGGTCGCCGTTCCGATCAATCTCACTTACGATCTCCTGCCAACTGCCGTAGCGGTCGCGTTTCTGTCTCGCGATGACACGGTGCCCCGGCTGCGCCTATGGGAGAAGTGGATTATCGCGGCGTTCTGGCCGGTCGCGTTCGCGGGGCGCGGCATCGCCGAGAGATGGGGAATACCGCTGCTGCCGCTCGTCGCGTTCGGCCTGATGGCGATCGCGGTGGCGCGGCTCAGGCTGGAATCATCAGCGACAGGATTTCCGCGACCAGCGCAGGCTTAGCTGCGCCTTCGATCTCGACCGTGACCTCGGTCGTGATGCGCTGCCCCGGCGGATGCGGTTCGACCGAGACGAGCTTCACTTTCGAGCGGATGCGGTTGTTGACCTTGACCGGCTCGATGAAGCGGATGCGGTTGGAGCCGTAGTTGATCCCGGTGGCGATGCTGCCGACCCGATAAACCGAACGCCCCAGGGTCGGCACCAGCGACAGGGTCAGAAAGCCATGCGCCACCGTGGTACCGAACGGCCCGTCCTTCGCTTTCACGGGATCGACGTGGATGTATTGGAAATCGCCCGTCGCCTCGGCGAACTTGTCGATGACGTCCTGCGTCATCGTGAACCATTCGCCTTCGCCGAGCACTTGCCCGGCCGCCCCATTCAGTTCGTCGAGATTCGCGAATTGCCGCATTCCTGCCCCCGTGCTTGATGGAGGGACAACGGACCATGACTGAATAAGTTTGTCGAGACGCCTGGGTGGGCGTGCTATCTACCAATCAATAGATAAAGGGAGCGCACCATGGCTCAGATCAACCAATTTGCCAGCCTCGACCGCGTCGATTCGGTCGCCGTCATCACCCTCGACAATCCGCCGGTGAACGCGCTGAGCGCGGGCTTGCGCACCGGCCTGATGGAGGCGTTCCGCCAAGCGAAGGCCGATCCCGCCAACAAGGCGATCGTGCTGATTTGCAACGGCCGCACCTTCATTGCTGGCGCCGACATTTCCGAGTTCGGCAAGCCGCCGCAAGGGCCGGGCCTCAGCGATTTGTTCGGCGCCATCGAAGGCGGCAGCATTCCGGTCGTCGCCGCGATTCACGGAACGGCCTTGGGCGGCGGGCTCGAAGTCGCGCTCGCGTGCCATTATCGCGTCGCGTCGCCGTCGGCGCGCTTCGGCCTGCCCGAGGTCAAGCTCGGCCTGTTGCCGGGCGCGGGCGGAACGCAGCGCTTGCCGCGTCTCGTCGGCATCGAAAAGGCGATGGCGATGATCACCACGGGCGACATGATCGGCGCCAAGGAAGCACTCGATAGCGGCTTGATCGACGAGATCGAGACGGGCGACTTGAGGCAAGGCGCGATCGCTTTTGCCGAAAAGATGGCGGCGAAAGGCGGACCCCATCCGCTGGTGCGGGACCGCAACGACAAGATGATCGCAGCGCGCGCCAATCCCGGCGTGTTCGACGAGTTCCGCAAGGCACATGGGCGGCGCTGGCGCGGCCAGATGGCGCCGAATCACATCATGAAATGCCTCGAGGCAGCCGTGAACCTGCCGTTCGACCAGGGCATCGCCGAGGAACGCCGATTGTTCCAGGAGCTGGTCAATTCAGATCAATCGAAAGCGCAGCGCTATTTCTTCTTTGCCGAGCGGGAAGCGGCGAAGATTCCGGGCCTGTCGCCCGACGCCAAGCCGGTCGACATCAAGACAGTCGCCATTATCGGCGCCGGCACGATGGGCGGCGGCATCACCATGAACTTCGCCAATGTCGGCATCCCGGTGACACTGATCGAGCAGGACCAAAAGAATCTCGATCGCGGCCTCGGTGTCATCCGCCGCAATTACGAGAACACGGCGTCGCGCGGCGGCCTTACCGCCGACGACATCGAGAAGCGCATGGCGCTGATTAAGCCGAGCCTCAAGCTCGAAGACGTTGCCGGCGCAGACCTCATCATTGAGGCGGTGTACGAAAACATGGGGCTGAAGAAGGAGATCTTCACCAAGCTCGACAAGTTCGCCAAGAAAGGCGCGATCCTCGGCACCAACACCTCGGCCCTCAATATCGACGAAATCGCCGCGGTGACGAGCCGGCCCGATGCCGTGATCGGCCTCCATTTCTTCTCGCCCGCCAATGTGATGCGGCTCCTGGAGATCGTGCGCGCGGCCAAAACCGCGGATTGGGTTGTTGCGACGTCGATGGCGGTGGCGCGCAAGATCAACAAGGTCGCGGCGCTGGTGGGTGTGTGCGACGGCTTTGTCGGCAATCGCATTATGCGGGCGCGCGGTCTCCAATCGGAGCGGCTTCTCATCGAAGGTGCGTTGCCGCAGCAAATCGACAAAGTCCTGACTGAGTTCGGCTTTCCAATGGGACCCTATGCCGTGACCGACATGGGCGGCGGCATCGAACTGGGTTGGCGGCGGCGTCAGGAGACCGGCGCCAAGAATTTTATCGGCGATAGTCTCGCCGAGCGCGGCCGCTTCGGCCAGAAAGCCGGCAAGGGCTTTTATCACTATGAGCCGGGGAGCCGCGCGCCGCTTCCCGATCCCGAGGTCGAGGAGATCATCAAGGAGGCGTCGCGGCGCGAGGGCATCGAGCGCCGCCCGATTCCCGACCAAGAGATTTTCGAGCGCCTGGTCTATCCCATGATCAACGAAGCGGCGAAAATCCTCGACGAGCGGATGGCGCTGCGCGCCTCCGACATCGACGTAATCTGGGTCTACGGCTATGGCTGGCCGCTGTGGCGCGGCGGCCCGATGTTCTACGCCGACCTGGTCGGCCTCAAGAAAATCCGGGATCGCATGCTCGAATTGCAGAAGCTGTACGGCGACGTGTTCAAGCCGGCGCCGCTGATCGAGCGCTTGGTCGCGGAGGGCAAGGGCTTCGCAGACTACAAAGCCGCCGCTTGAGTCTTGCGGAATTGGGCACGCGCCCGCTACGTTCTCCGTCGCGACGGCGGAGGAGGATGCCGGTCGCACCCAAGGCATAACGCCTGGGGCAGCCAGGGAGGCTTCCGTGACCGACAAAAACCGTTCGCACCTGCTCGATCGCCGTATCGTCATCAAGGCCGCGGCAGCGGCCGGCGTTGCCCAAGTCGCCGCGCCGTTCGTCATTTCCGCGCGTGCCGCCGACACGGTGAAAATCGGCCTCGACAATCCGTTTACCGGCACCTATGCCGAGCTCGGCAAGAACGAGCAGATCGGCTGCCAGCTTGCCATCGAGGAGATCAACGCCAAAGGCGGCATTCTCGGCCGCCAGGTCGAATTGCTGTCCGAGGATTCGACCAGTGCCGACACCGGTGCGGCGGTGCAGAAAGCGCGCAAGCTGCTGCAGCGCGACAAAGTCGATTTCCTGCTCGCCAACGTCAATTCCGCGATGGCGCTGGCCACCGGCGAAGTCTCGAACGAGTTCAAGACGCTGCACATCGTCACCGGCGGACACACCGATGCCGTGACCGGTAAGGATTGCCATTGGAATGTATTCCGCGTCTGCAACACCACCCGGATGGAAACCAATTCCGTCTCGTCCACGCTCGCCAGCAAGTACGGCAAGAAATGGTATTTCATCACGCCGGACTACGCCTTCGGCCACACGCTGCAGCAAGGTTTCGAGGCCTACCTTAAAGCCAATGGCGGCACCGAGGTCGGCGCTTCGCTGACGCCGCTCGGCGCAACGGACTTTTCGTCCTATCTGATCCAGGCGCAGTCCGCCAATCCGGACGTAATTCTGTTCCTTACGGCGGGGCAGGATGCGGTCAATTCGCTGAAGCAAGCCGTGCAGTTCGGCCTCGACAAGCGTTTCCACATCGCCGGCGCGCAACAGGAACTCGAAGTGCTCGAAGGATTGCCGCCCGAGGCGCGCATCGGCACCTGGGTGTTCGAATGGTATTGGAACCAGCCGAACATCAAGGGCCTGCCCGAGTTCGTTGCCGCCATACGCAAACGCACCGGCGGCAAAGTGCCGACCGCGCGGCATTGGTTCGGCTACGCCGCGACGTGGACCTGCGCCCTCGTCGCCAACGAGAAAAAAACGCTCGACGGCGTGACACTAGCGAAGGCGCTCGAGGGTTTCGCACTGCCGCCCGAAATCGCGCTGATGCCGAACAAGACCTATTACCGTGCCGGCGATCATCAGCTCATGCCGACGCTCTATGTCGGGCACGCGGTTAGCAAGGGTGCCGCCGATCCCGAGGATCTGTTCGTGGTCGATCAGCTGGTGAAGGGCGACGAGGCCGCGCTGCCGGTTGCCGAGACCGGATGCACCGTCAAATGGCCGGCGTGAGCTGATTGCTCTCGGTGCTGCTGCATAGCGGTGGCGTCCTTCGGCAGCTCGCCCGAACGCTGTTCGAGCTGCGCGCTCAGGACGAGGTGGGCCGGTCGATGGCACCGGAATTTTCCCCCCATCCCGAGCGCGGACCGATGGGCGAAGCCCGACGGGAGCAGTCGAGGGACGCACGATCCCGCTTATGACCCAGCTTATCCTGTTCAATGTCTTTAACGGGCTGATCATCGGCGCGTTCTACGCACTGATGGCGCTGGGTCTGTCGCTCATCCTCAACCTGTCGGGCGTGATCAATTTCGCGCATGGCGGCTTTCTCGGTATCGGCGCCTATCTCGCTTTCACCCTGATGCCGTTCGTCGGCTTTTGGGGGGCGCTGATCCTGGCACCGTTGGCGACGGCACTGCTCGGGATCGTGGTCGAGCGCGTGCTGATCAATCGGCTCTATGGCCGCGATCCGCTCTATAGCCTGCTGTTGACGTTCGGCCTTGCCTACATCCTCGAGGACGGCACGCGCTACATCTGGGGGCCGTCGACGCTGCCATTTTCGGTCCCGAGCTGGATGTTGAGCCCCCTCAGCAACGAGTTTTTCTTCCTTACCGGCTATCGGCTGTTCATGGTGGTGCTCGTAATCGTCGTCGTCGCGGCGCTGTTCGTGCTGCTCGGCTACACCCGGCTCGGCATGCGCATTCGCGCCGGCACGCTCGATCTCGAGACGGTATCGGTGCTGGGCGTCAATGTGCGTATTCTGCGCAATCTCAATTTCGGCCTCGGTATTTTCCTCGCCGGTCTCGCGGGCGTGCTCGCCGCCGGCATGCTCGGCCTGCAACCGACTATCGGCTCGACGCTGATCATGCCGAGCTTCGTTGCCATCATCATCGGCGGGCTCGGGAGCCTCCCCGGCACATTGATCGGCGGCTTGCTGATCGGCGTCGCGTCTGGCGTCACCACCGTGTTCTGGCCGTCGGCCAGCGAGGCGGTGATCTATGTGCTGATGGGTTTGGTGCTGTTGGTGCGGCCCCGCGGCCTTCTCGGCGAAGAAGGCCGCTTCTGATCATGCGGCTCGATCGTCGCGCCGCGGACGCGGTAGTGTGGCTGCTCCTGCTGACCATGCCGTTCTGGCTCACTTGGATCGGCGGCTATACTGCGCTCGGCACCCGCGTCGTCGTGCTGGCGCTGGCCGCGATGTCGCTCAATTTCCTCTTGGGATTTACCGGCGTCCTGTCGTTCGGCCACGCCGCCTATTTCGGTCTCGGCGTTTACGGCCTCGGCCTGACAATCAAGTATCTGGTGCCGAGCAGTTTGGCCGGCATGGCGGTCGGCGTCATCGTCGGCACGCTGGCCGCGATGATCATCGGCGCGTTGATCGTGCGGCTGCGCGGCATCTATTTCGCCATGGTAACCATCGCGTTCGGCCAGGTGTTCTATTTCATCGCCTATCGCTGGAACGGCGTGACCGGTGGCGACGACGGCCTGTCGGGCTGGCGGCGCTTGCCGGTCGATCTCGGGTTTGCCCGCATCGACATCCTCAACAGCGATTATGCGCTCTATTATTGGAGCCTATTCTGGTTCGCGATCGCGGTCCTGATCATGGCGGCCTTGTTGCGTTCGCCGTTCGGCCGCACGTTGTTGGCGATCCGCGAGAACGAGCGCCGCGCGCGCTTTCTCGGCATTCCCATCGACCGCCATATCTGGATTTCGTGGACGATCTCGTGCCTGTTCGTAAGTCTCGCCGGCACGCTCTACGCGCTCCTCAACAATTTCGCCGATCCGCACGATTTGCGCTGGGACCAGTCCGGCGATTTCGTCATCATGGCGGTGCTCGGCGGCATGCGGAATTTTTGGGGCCCGTTGATCGGCGCCGCGATCTATGTCGTGTTGCAAGACTACATCTCCAGCCAGACCGAGAACTGGATGTCGTTCATCGGCCTGTTGTTCGTACTAGTGGTGATGTTCTTTCCGCGCGGCCTTTTGGGCGTGTTGCGGCGGCGAGCGGCGCCATGAGCCTCCTTGAGGTCCAGAACGTGTCGCGCCACTTCGGTAGCCTCGTCGCGGTCAACGGCGTAAGCATGACGGTCGAGCCGGGCGAGCTGCGGGCCGTCATCGGTCCCAACGGCGCCGGAAAAACCACGTTCTTCAACATGATCACCGGCTTTTTCCGCCCGACCGGCGGCCGCATCGTGTTCGACGGCACGGACATCACAAGCCTGCTGCCGGCGCGGCGCGTCTGGCGCGGCATCGCGCGCACGTTCCAAGTGACCGAGGTATTTCCTGCGCTCTCCGTCCGCGACAATCTGCGTATCGCGATCGAGGTCGCGTCGGGTTTACGCCTGCGCCCTTTTTTGCGCCGCGACGACCAGACGGCGGTGCAGGCGCGCGTCGCCGACCTGCTCGCGATCAGCAATCTGGCCCCGATGGCGAACCGTCTGGTCGGCGAACTATCCCACGGCGATCAGCGTGCCACCGAGATCATGATGGCGTTGGCGCTGAAACCGAAATTGCTGTTGCTCGACGAGCCGACCGCCGGCATGGGTGACCAAGAGACCTATGACATCACGCAGTTGATCCGCAAACTGCACCGCGACCAGAAGCTCACGATCATCTTGATCGAGCACGACATGCGGGTCGTGTTCCATCTTGCCGAGCGGGTCATGGTGCTGGCGCAAGGCGCGGTGCTGGCCGATGGCACGCCGCAACAGATCGCAGCCAACGAGGCGGTGCAGACCGCCTATCTCGGGCAAGCGGCATGAACGGCCCGGCGCTCGCGGCCGATGGGCTGCAGACCTATTACGGCAAGAGCCACATTCTGCATGGCGTCGGGCTCGAGGTGAACGAAGGCGAGATCGTGACGCTGCTCGGCCGCAACGGCGCCGGCAAGACCACGACGCTGCGGAGCCTGGTCGGGCTGACGCGGGCGCGCGAGGGCACGGTCAGGATTTTCGGCCAGGCCACGACGGACTGGCCACCCTATCGTATCGCCGGGCTGGGCGTCGGCTACGTACCGGAGGGACGCCGGATCTTCCCTAACCTGACCGTCGAGGAAAATTTGAAAGTCCCCATCGAACGGCCGGGCGATTGGACCGTCGCCCGCGTGTTCGAGCTGTTCCCGTCGCTGGCCCAGCGCCGAAGCAATAGAGGGCGCCAACTATCCGGCGGCGAGCAGGAAATGTTGGCGATCGCACGGGCGCTACTGCTCAATCCGCGGCTCCTGATCCTGGACGAGCCGTCGCAAGGTCTGGCGCCGATCGTGGTGCAAGAGGTGTTCCGCGTGGTGACGGCCGCGCGCGCCGGCGGCATCTCGGTCTTGCTGGTCGAGCAAAATGTCCGCGCCGCGGTGGCGATCGCCGACCGCGCCTATGTCCTCGACGATGGCCATATTGTCTATTCCGGCGCGGCCGCGGATTTTGCCAAGGACGAAGCCCGCGTTAGAGCGCTTGCGGGCGCCAGCGCCGAGGACTGGCATCAGCCCGGCACCGCCGCGCACTAGCCCTGCCGCACCGGCATTTGACAAGGGCGGCCTAACCCCCGATGAATCGGGCAAAGAATTGCGGGAGGCATGGGTATGGCGAAGTACAAGGTGGTGACCCCGCGGGGACAAAGTTTCGCGGTGGTTGCCGGCAGTTACGATTTCGAGAACGAAGCGCTGACGCCGCTCGACGCCGAAATTGTTGAAATCCCGGCAGAATCCGAGAACGAATTCATCGCCAACGCCCATGACGCCGACGCGGTCTATGCCAAGGGCCGAAACTTCACCAAGCGCATGATCGACGGGCTCGAAAAAGCCAAGATCATCGCGCTCGGCACGGTCGGTTCCGATTACATCGACGTCGCTGCCGCCACGGCGAAGGGCATCCCCGTTACCAACATCCCCGATACGTTCATCGAAGAAGTCGCTGATCATGCGATGATGTTGTTGCTGTCGTCGTTCCGCCGCCTTTTGGTGCAGGACCGCATGGTGCGCGAGGGGCGCTGGCGCGACGGCCGGCCGGGGCTGAACCAGCCGCGGCTGATGGGCCTCAATCTCGGCTTCATCGCCTTCGGCCATGTCGCGCGCGCCACCGCGATGCGCGCCAAGGCGTTCGGTTTCAACATGCTGGCCTACGATCCCTATATCGAGGAACTGGTGATGTCGCCCTACGGCGTGCGGCCGGCGACGCTCGAGGAAGTGCTGACGCAGTCGGATTTCGTCTCGATGCACGCGCCCGCCACCGCCGACGCATTTCACATGCTTAAGGAAAAGCACTTCCGGATGATGAAGCCGAGCGCCATCTTCATCAACACGGGCCGCGGTCCGACGGTTGACGAGGCGGCGCTGATCAAGGCGCTTAGGGAAGGCTGGATCGCCGGCGCCGGGCTCGACGTGCTCGAGATCGAGCCGCCGAAGCCGGACAACCCGCTCCTCAAGATGGACAACGTGATCTTGACGCCGCATGTCGCGTCGGCTTCGGCGCGGTTCGATCCGGCCCGCCGCCGTCGCGTCGGACAGGAGATCGCGTTGGCCCTTCAAGGGATGTGGCCGCGCAGCCCGGTCAACCCGTCGGTGCTGGAGAAAGGCACGCTACGGCGCTGGCAGCCCTATTCGATGGAACGCGGCCCTGCCACCTGAGCGTCGAATTCGTAGAAGGAGTCACCCATGAAAGTCGGCGAAGCGATCGCGGAGATCATGA
>JASHUX010000427.1 GCA_030039775.1 Alphaproteobacteria bacterium
CGAAATAGACCGGCGAGCCGGTCAAATTGTCGCGCGAATGGTTCGCCATCACCTCGAGGAACGGCCAGCTCTCGACCGTCTGCCAAATCAGGTTCGGCACGGCGATGGCAAGCGCCAGCACCGCGCCGTACCAGAGCGTGCGGCGCTTAAAGAGACGCCGCTCCGGGGTTGCCGCCAATCCGACGGCGAGGCCGATCGCTCGCCGTGTCGGCATCGAGCATCGCGCCTTCCACGACCGGGTCGGGCAGCCATGGCCCGACATAGGTTTCGCGCCAGCTCCGTGCCGATTTGAGTTGATCGAGACAAAGCCGGGTAACGATTCGCGACAAGAACGCGCGCGGATTCTCCACCCCTGCACGCTCGGTCTTATGCCAGCGCAGATAGGCGTCCTGCACCGCGTCTTCCGCCTCGGCGAGCGAGCCGAGCATGCGATAGGCAAGCGCCATCAAATGGCGACGGTGCGGCTCGAAGCTCGCCGCCGTGTCGCCATGCGCGATGTCGCTCACGCCGCCGCTCTCAGCACCGGAGTCACGGCGCCGCCGACCGTCACGCGCTGGCATGTCTTGCCGTGACCCAACGCGTATTTCACTGTCGGATAAACGCGGCCGGCCGCGATGTTGAAAGCGAGCGCCACGGCCGCGCGCTTGCCCCAGCGCCGCTCGATTTCCCTGCGCAGCTCGTCGGCCGCGGGATCGTGCGCCAGCGTCGCCTTGGCGAAGCGGTAGGCAAGCCGCGCATTGTCCGACATGGCGCGCTCGTCGCCGGAGACGATCGCGCGCAGCACCCCCGCAGGAACGCCGCCGCGCTCCGCCATCGTCACGCCGAGCTGCGTGCACGGGCCGCAATCCTCGTGCATGGTCGCGGCGATTCCCGCCGCTGCCAGCGCATCCGGCGGCACGTCGCGGCGATATTGCGCCATGGCCTGAAATTTGTTGAACGCCAGCGCCGCGCGCACGTCGGCGTCGAGGATGTCGCGTACGTAACTCGTGTCGTAATCGAATTCGCGCTCAAACGCGGCGAGACGCCGCCGGATCAGCCATTTCAACATGACGCTTCTCCTTTCCGAACATGGGGCGGGGCCACGCCAGCCACAAGGCGAGCGCCGGCGGCACGAACACCGCCGGCAGATCGCCGACCAGATGGTGCAAGGTCTCGCGCCCGCTCGCCGCGTCGGCGAGATGAATCAGCGCGTGCAGCGCGAGGAATGCGCCGCCCGCGAGGGCCGCGCCGCGCGCCCGCGCATCGAGCGCGAACCACACCAGCGCCGCCCCTGGCGCCACATAGGCGCAACCGATGTCGCGCACGAAGTGGAGGTTGAGCGGCCCGGTCATCGCGACGCCCGGCACCGCCGCGTACCAGGCCGCCGGATCGGCGAGCATGAATACGCCGTTTGCGGCAAGCAACGCACCGAGCAGCCAGGCGAGGGCTTTGCGCATAGTCCGTCCTCTCGCCCGGTAAGACGAGACAGGCCCGCCGGCCGTGACATGGTTCTTTTAGGCCGGGGCCGGACGCCTCAATCCGCCGGCGGCAAGGTCGATCGCCAGCGCCACAAGCGCCATCGCGGCACCACTGGCGTAAATCCAGAAATAGAGGCCTCCGGTAGCGACGAAAAGGTACGAATAGAAATAGCCGGATATCGCCTGGCCGATGGCAAAGCCGGTGGTCGCCACGGCCCAAATCGCGCGCTGGCGTTCGGCGTCGGCGACGAGGTCCGCGATGCGGCCGACCGTCATCGTGACCATGCCGGGGATCAGCGCGCCCATCACGAAGCTCGAGATCGCGAGGGCGGGATCCGCGGCCGACGCCAGGATCAAGCAGATCACGAGGGCTTCCAACGCCAAGCCGAGGCGAAAGGTCGGGCGGAATCCGATCCGGTCGGCCAGCCGGCCCATAACCGGCGGGCCGACGATGGCGCCGACCCCGAACACCACCCAATAGATTCCAGCGACGTCGATGCCGCGGTGGAGGCCGCGCGAAATGAAATCCGCCAGGAACACCATGTGCGGCACTTGGGCCATGGCGTTGATCGCATATTCGACCAAGAGGGCGATGACGACGATGCCGAGCCAGTCGCGCGTTCGGATGCGCGTCGGCGCCGCCGGTCCGGTCGCGGGAGCGATATCGGGCGGAAAGCCGTTCCACGCCGCCGCCGCAAGGATCGCGGAGAATACGCCGAGACCGCACCAAGTCTCGACCAATCCGAGCCGCAGCAACAACGGCACCAGCGTGCCGGAGATCGCGACGCCTGCGCCGAGCCCCCCGAAAATCGCGCCGCTGACAATGCCGCGCCGCTCCGGCGGGACATGCGCCAGGACCGCCGGCGCCGCCGTTACCATGACGATGCCGCCGGCGACGCCAGCAAGGACCCGCCAGGCGAAATACCAGGCCCAGGATTCGGGCCAGGCGCCGGCGAAAAACGACAGCGCCACGACGACCATCATCGTGCGCATCAGCGCGGCGGAGGACGCAACCCGCGCGACACGCCGCGACGCTACCGCGCCGACCAGATAGCCGGCGAGGTTGGCGGCGCCGAAATAATAGATGGCGGCGGCGGAGAACCAGTGTTGCTCGATCAGCGCCGGGATCATCGGCGTGTAGGCGAGCCGCGCCATGCCGATGCAGACGAGGCCGGCGCTTCCTGCCGCGAACGCCGCCCGCCAGATGTTCATGCGCGGCGGCGTTAGCGCCGCTCGACCAGCATCTGCTTGATCTCGCCGATGGCCTTGGCGGGGTTGAGCCCCTTCGGGCAGGTGTTGGTGCAATTCATGATGGTGTGGCAGCGATAGAGCTTGAACGGGTCCTCGAGCTGGTCGAGCCGTTCGCCGGTCTTTTCGTCGCGGCTGTCGTTGAGCCAGCGCGCCGCCTGTAACAACACCGCCGGACCGAGATAGCGTTCGCCCTGCCACCAATAGGACGGGCAGCTCGTCGTGCAGCAGAAACACAGGATGCATTCCCACAGCCCGTCGAGCTTGGCGCGCTCCGCCTCGGATTGAAGCCGCTCGCGGTCGGGCGGCGGCGTCTCGGTCTGCAGCCACGGCTGCACCGATTGATACTGTGCGTAGATATGCGTCAGGTCGCCGACCAGGTCCTTCAACACCGGCAGATGCGGCAGCGGATAGATGTGGATCTCGCCCGCCACGTCCTCGATCGGCTTCAGGCACGCGAGCGTGTTGTGGCCGCCGATATTCATCGAGCACGAGCCGCACACGCCCTCCCGGCACGAGCGGCGGAAGGTCAGACCGGTATCGACCTCGTTCTTGATCTTGATGAGCGCGTCCAGGACCATCGGCCCGCACTCGGCAAGGTCGATCTCGTAGGTGTCGAGGCGCGGATTCTCGCCGCTGTCCGGATCGTACCGGTAAATCTTGAAGCTTTTGACGCGCTTCGCACCCGCCGGCGCTTTGTGGGTCTTGCCGGCGCCGACCTTCGAATTTTTCGGCAGCGTGAATTTCGCCATCTTTCGACTTTCTCAGTAGACGCGCGCCTTCGGCGGAATCGATTCGACCTCGTTCGACATCGTGTTGAGATGCACCGGGCGATAGCCGAGCCGCACTTTGCCGGCGGCGTCGAGCCAAGCCAGCGAATGTTTGAGCCAGTGGACATCGTCGCGGTCGGGATAATCCTCCCGCGCATGAGCGCCGCGGCTTTCGGTGCGCGCCAGCGCCGAGCCCATCGTCACGGTCGATTGGGCCAGGAGATTGTCGAGCTCCAGCGCCTCGACCAGGTCGGTGTTCCAGATCATCGAGCGATCGCTGAGGACCAGATCGTTCAACGACGCGGTGACGTCGGCGATCTTGGCGACGCCGTTCGCCAAAGTCGGGCCGCGGAAGATAGCGCAATCGGCCTGCATGGTGCGTTGCATGGCGAGGCGAATCTCGCCCGCCTTGAGCCGGCCCTTGGCGTTGCGCACCTTATCGAGCCGCGCCACCGCGTTGTCGCCCGCGCTCGCCGGCAGCGGCTTGTGCGGCGCGCCGGGCTGCACCAGCTCGGCGGCGCGATGCGCGGCGGCGCGACCGAAGACGACGAGATCGAGCAGCGAGTTGGTGCCGAGCCGGTTGGCGCCGTGGACCGAGACGCACGCCGCCTCGCCGATCGCCATCAGGCCCGGCACGACGCGTTCGGGATCGGCCGCGGTCGGGTTCAGCGCCTCGCCGTGATAATTGGTCGGCACGCCGCCCATGGCGTAATGCGCCGTCGGCAGCACGGGGATCGGCTCGCGCGTCACATCGACGCCGGCGAAAATCTTCGCCGTCTCGGAAATGCCGGGGAGGCGCTCGTGCAGCACTTTCGGGTCGAGATGTTCCAGGTGCAGCATGATGTGGTCCTTGTTCGGACCGCAGCCGCGCCCTTCGCGGATCTCGATGGTCATGGCGCGGCTCACCACGTCGCGCGACGCCAGATCTTTCGCGTGCGGGGCATAGCGCTCCATGAAGCGCTCGCCCTCGGCGTTGGTGAGGTAGCCGCCTTCGCCGCGCGAACCTTCGGTAATCAGCACGCCGGCGCCGTAAACGCCGGTCGGATGGAACTGGAAGAATTCCGGGTCCTGCATCGGCACGCCGGCGCGGAGCGCCATCGCGTTGCCGTCGCCCGTGCAGGTATGGGCCTGCGTGGTCGAGAAAAACGCACGGCCATAGCCGCCGGTCGCCAGCACCACCAGATGCGCGTGGAAGCGATGGATCGAGCCGTCCTCGAGATTCCACGCCATCACGCCGACGCAGCCGCCGTCCTCGTCCATGATCAAGTCGAGCGCGAAATACTCGACGAAGAACTCGGCGTTGTGCTTCAGGCTCTGCTGATAGAGCGTGTGGATGATAGCGTGGCCGGTGCGGTCGGCGGCGGCGCAGGCGCGCTTCGCCATCGGGCCTTCGCCGTATTCGGTGGTGTGGCCGCCGAACGGGCGCTGATAGATCTTGCCCTCGGGCGTGCGGCTGAACGGCACGCCGAAATGCTCGAGCTCGATCACCGCCTGCATGGCGTTGTGGCACATGAATTCGATCGCGTCCTGGTCGCCGAGCCAGTCGGAACCCTTGACCGAATCGTAGAAATGCCAGCGCCAATCGTCCGGTCCCATATTGCCGAGCGCGGCGCTGATGCCGCCTTGCGCCGCGACGGTATGGGAGCGCGTCGGGAATACCTTGGTGATGCACGCGGTCTTGAGCCCGGCCATGCCCATTCCCAACGTGGCGCGCAGGCCCGAGCCGCCGGCGCCGACGACGACGACGTCGTAGATGTGATCGGTGATGGGATAAGCGGGCACGCTCAGACTCCGAGCGCCAGTTTCAGCACCGAGACGATGCCCGCGACCGCCAGCAACAACGCCAGAAGCTTGGTCACGATGACACCGGCGATCTTCACGGCCTCGCTCGGCGCGTAATCCTCGATCACGACCTGAAGGCCGAGCGACCCGTGATAAAACACGGCGCCGATGGTCAGGATCATTAGCGTCGCGGCGACCGGACCGTGCAGCCACGCCGCAACCGCGGGGCGGTCGGCGCCCGCGAGCGACACCAGCGCCGCGCAGAACCACAGGCCCAACGGCACCAGGGCGATCGCGCTGACGCGCTGCCCCCACCAATGCGCCACGCCCTCCTTGGCGGAGCCGAGGCCGAGCGCGCGGCCGAGCGGGGAGCGAAGCCTTGTGTCCGCCACGTCAGCCTCGCGCGATCACGCCGCCGATGAAGGCGACCAAGGTCAGCACGACCGCCGCGCCGACGACCAGCAGACTCGCGCGATACGCGGCGTCGATCTCGAACCCATAGCCGACATCCCAGACCAGATGGCGGATGCCGTTGCACAGATGGAAAAAGAAACTGAAGCACCAGCCAAACAGGAAAACGAGGCCGAGCCACGAGCCGAAGAACCATTGCGCCGACGCGTAGGCCTCGTCGCCGCTTGCCGCCGCCACCAGCCACCACACCAGGAACACCGTCCCGCCGGCCAGCGCCAACCCGGTGCCCCGGTGCAGGATCGAGGTTGCCATGGTGAGCGGCCATTTATAGATTTGAAGGTGCGGGGATAGCGGCCGTTCGGCTTGCGTCATTGGGGAAAATCCCTGGCGAAAGGTGCGTGTCGCGCCTCAACGGGATGTAGCCGCTGCACCGCAGCAAGTCAACGCTGTGGGTGCATGGCAGCGTGGCAGTTACTGATGGCTGACCACTAATGCACGTGCGCGCCGTGTGCGTGGTCGTGGCCTTTGTGCGCCAAATGGTCCTTCGCCAGCACTTCGGCGATCTGCACTGCGTTGAGAGCGGCACCCTTGCGCAAATTGTCCGACACCACCCACAGCGCCAAGCCGTGCGGCACGGTCGGGTCGCGGCGGATGCGGCTGACATAGACCGCGTCCTCGCCGGCGGCTTCCTTTGGCGTCACATAACCTTCATCGACGCGGTGATCGACCACGCTGATCCCCGGCGCCTTCCGGAGCGCGGCACGCGCGGTCTCGACCGAGATCGAATTCTCGAACTCGGCGTGAACCGTCTCGCCGTGGCCGATGAACACCGGCACGCGGACGCAGGTCGCCATCACCGCGATGTCGGGATCGAGAATCTTCCGCGTCTCGACCGCCATCTTCCATTCCTCTTTGGTCGCGCCGTCCTCCATGAAAACGTCGATGTGGGGAATGACGTTGAAGGCAATCTCCTTGGTGAAGCGCTCCTTGGTCAGC
>JASHUX010000428.1 GCA_030039775.1 Alphaproteobacteria bacterium
GAGCGCCAGACCGGTGGCTTGTCACGCGCCATCGAGCGCGGCATCCGCGGCACCGAGTTCCTGCTGTCATATCTGCTGTTCGCGCTGTTCCCGACCTTAGTCGAGATCGGTATGGTCGCCACGATCTTGTGGCGGCTTTATTCCGCGAGCTTCGCCTTCGTCACCCTGGGGGTGATCGCGGTTTACGTTCTTTTCACGTTCCTCGTCACCGATTGGCGCATCAAGTTCCGCCGCGAAATGAATGCGCGCGACACCGAGGCCAACACCAAGGCGGTCGATTCGCTGCTCAATTTCGAGACCGTCAAATATTTCGCCAACGAAGAGCACGAGGCGCGGCGCTTCGACAAGGCGCTCGCCGCCTACGAGTCCGCGGCGGTCACGAGTCAGACGACGCTGTCGGCGATGAATGTCGGCCAGGGCATCATCATCGCCACCGGCCTGGTCGGCGTGATGATACTGGCGGCGCGCGGCATCGTCGCCGGCCACATGACGGTGGGCGATTTCGTGCTGGTCAATTCCTACCTGGTTCAGCTCTACACGCCGCTGAACCAGCTCGGCATGGTCTATCGCAACATCAAGCAGTCGCTGACCGATCTCGAGGCGATGTTCCGGTTGCTCCAGGTCAAGCCCGACATCGTCGACAAGGAAGACGCGGCGCCGCTTGCCGTAACGCGCGGCGAGATCGTGTTCGACCATGTCTCGTTCGCGTACGATCAGCGCCGTGAGATCCTGCACGACGTGTCGTTCCGCGTGGCGCCGGGCCAGACCGTCGCCATCGTCGGGCCGAGCGGCGCCGGCAAATCCACCATCTCGCGCCTCCTGTTCCGGTTCTACGACGTCGACGACGGCGCCATCCGCATCGACGGCCAAGACCTCCGCGACGTGACGCAGGACAGTGTGCGCCGCGCCATCGGCGTGGTGCCGCAGGATACCGTGCTGTTCAACGATTCGATCCGCTACAATATCGGCTACGGCCGGCCCGGTGCGACGGCCGAGGAAATCGCCGACGCGGCGCGGCGCGCGCGGCTCGATCAGTTCATCGCGCGCCTCCCTGACGGCGACGAGAGCCCGGTCGGCGAGCGCGGCCTCAAACTATCGGGCGGCGAGAAACAGCGCGTCGCGATCGCGCGCGTGATCCTCAAGAACCCGCGCATCCTGGTGTTCGACGAGGCGACCTCGGCGCTCGACACCAAGACCGAGCGCGAAATCCAGACCAGCCTCGACGAAGTCGCGGGCGGGCGCTCGACCCTGATGATCGCGCACCGGCTTTCGACTGTCGTCGGCGCGCATGAGATTTTGGTGCTGGATCAAGGCCGCATCGTCGAGCGCGGCGACCACCTGACGCTGCTGGCGAAAGGCGGCGTCTACGCCCAGATGTGGCAACGCCAGCAGGAAGCCGGGGAGGACGCCGAGCTGGTCACCCCGGCGGAATAGGCTTCCTACGTTGAAAGAAAAGCGCAAACTCTTGATCGTAGGTGGGGCGGGCGCGTCAATTGAATTTGGCTTTCCAAGCACCTTCGATATTCACGAGAATCTCAAAAGCGCTGCGCAAAGCAACTTTCCCCTCGTTCGCGACCAAAAGCAAAATTTGTACTGCTACATCTACGACGAAATATCCAAATATTGGTCAGGACTGGGGCGCAGGCCGGACTTCGAAGACGCTCTATTCGCGATCTATGAACTCGCGGCAACCTACCCTGCCGGTCAGTTTACCGGGGTCATTGGTGCTTTCGTCGAACGACATCCCTTCCCAGAAATCATACGTGCCGGACAGAGGAAACTTGTCGATAGCAATGTTCTTAGGCATCTCGGCGCTCACTTAGTAGACGCAATACTCAGCGATTTTCGGCGGCGCTGCAAAACGCCCAGGGTCAATGCCGCGAAGCTGCAAGACTTGATGGATGCCCTGGCAAGTGAGTTTGAAATCTCGATCGTCACTACCAATTATGACGACCTACTTTATCGGGCTGCTCCAGGATTGGAGACGGGCTTCCAGCCTGACGTGAGCGACTTCTACGCGGAGAGAATCTTCGCGCGAAAGTCGTGGCCATGTATCCTGCACCTTCACGGGTCGGTTCATTTCGACATGAGATATTCCGACGGTCAATTGCACAGAATTTTTTGGCAGGACGACTTAAATCGAAACTTCGAACAAAATTCCTGGGGCCGCAACCCTCTAAATACGACCGAAGGGTTTGCGTTCCCGACATCAGCAATTATTGCCGGAAGAGGGAAATTCGCTCCGATTCAGGCGATACCGTTCCGAATTTATTATTCGGAATTGGATCGCCTTGTGTTTCAGTCTGATTGCCTGCTTGTTCTCGGAAATAGTTTGACGGATGCACACGTGAGAATCGCTTTAGCTGGCTATCGCGATTCGCGACGGCGCCATGTCGTTTTCGTCGATTGGGCAAGCGAAAACGACATGACGACATGCGGCTCGATAATTGACGAATCAACTGTGCGAGCGCGCGCGGCTCGCATATTTGGGCTTCGCCCACAAGAAATTTCTTGGCTGGGCTACACCCATCCAAACACGCTCAAGCGGTTAAAAGATGCAAACGAATTGGAACGTTCGACGGCGCCTGAGCGACACTTGGCGTTGTGGCATAATGGAATGCTAGAAGCGTGCAATCACGCAAATAAGATTTTAGCTGAACTGGTATAGCGTCTAGTTTTCGCCGCCCAAGAATTCCTTCACCCGCGAGAAGAAACCCTCGCTCGCGGGGCTGGTGCGATTCTTATCGCCCTCTTTCTCGAACTCGCGCAGCAATTCCTGTTGCCTCTTGTTGAGGTGCTGCGGCGTCTCCACCACCATCTCGATCACCATGTCACCGCGCGACGGCGACCGTAGGATGGTCATGCCTTTGCCGCGTAGCCGCACGTTGTTGCCCGACTGGGTTCCCGCCGGCACGTTGAGCCGCGCCGAGGTGCCGTCGATGGTCGGCACGTCGAGCGCGCCGCCCAGCGCCGCGATGGTCATGGGGATCGGCACTTTGCAATTGATGTTCGCGCCGTCGCGAACGAAGAACCGGTGCGGCTTGACGCCGAGGAAAATGTAAAGGTCGCCCGCAGCACCGCCGCGCACCCCGGCCTCGCCCTCGCCCGCGAGACGGATGCGCGTGCCGTCCTCGACCCCGGCCGGGATCGAGACGGACAGCGTCTTTTCCTTCCGCACGCGGCCCTGGCCGCTGCAGGAACGGCACGGATTGTCGATGACGCGGCCGGCGCCGTGACAGTTAGGGCACGCCCGTTCGATGGTGAAGAAGCCTTGCTGCGCCCGCACCCGGCCGTTGCCGTAGCAGGTCGGGCAGGTCACCGGCTTCGAGCCGGGCGCCGCGCCGCTGCCATTGCATACCTCGCACGGCGTCAAGGTCGGCACGCGGATCGTGGTCTGGCGGCCCTTGAAGGCGTCGTCGAGCGTGATCTCGAGATTGTAGCGGACATCGTCGCCGCGCGGGCTCGCCGCCTCGCCGCGACGGCCGCGGCCGCCCATGAAGTCGCCGAACATCTCATCGAAAATGTCGGCGAAGCCTTGGGCGAAGCCGAAATCGCCGGGATTGCCGCCGGGGCCGCGCCCACCCTCGAAGGCGGCGTGGCCGAATCGGTCATAGGCGGCGCGTTTCTGGTCGTCCTTCAGGACATCGTAGGCTTCGTTGACGTCCTTGAATTTCTGCTCGGCGGACTTGTCGCCCGGATTCCGGTCCGGGTGATGCTGCATGGCGAGCTTGCGGAAGGCCTTCTTTATTTCGTCGCCGGAGGCGTTTTTCGCCACGCCGAGCAATTCGTAATAGTCGCGCTTCGCCATCTACAGACCGCGGCCCCCATGACAACGCCGCCGGGATAGCCCGGCGGCGTTGTTTAACATGAACGCGATTCGCACCGGCATAAAGCAGGATCAGCCGCCGGGGCCGCGCTTTTTCTGTTCGTCCACTTCCTCGAAATCCGCATCGACGACCTTGTCGTCGGACGGCCCGCCCGCGCCGGCACCGGGCTGCGGCCCGGATTGTGGACCGGCGCCCGGCTGCGGACCGGCGGCGCCCGCGGCCTGCGCCTTGTAGAGCGCCTCGCCCATCTTCATCGCCGCTTGGGCCAGCATCTCGGTGCGCGAGCGGATGGCGTTGACATCGTCGCCGGAGGTCACGGATTTCAATTCCGCGATCGCGGTCTCGATCGCCTGCTTGTCGGCGGCCGGCACCTTGTCGCCCGCCTCGGCCAGACTCTTGTCGGTCGAGTGGATCAAGGCGTCGGCATGGTTCTTGGCCTCGACCAGCTCTTTCTTCTTCTTGTCCTCCTCGGCGTGGCTTTCGGCGTCCTTCACCATCTTGTCGATGTCGGCGTCGGAGAGGCCGCCCGAGGCCTGGATGCGGATCTGCTGTTCCTTGCCGGTGGCCTTGTCCTTGGCCGAGACCGAGACGATGCCGTTGGCGTCGATGTCGAACGTGACCTCAACCTGCGGGACGCCGCGCGGCGCCGGCGGAATGCCGACCAGGTCGAACTGACCCAGGATCTTGTTGTCCGCCGCCATCTCGCGCTCGCCTTGGAATACGCGGATCGTGACCGCGGTCTGATTGTCCTCGGCGGTCGAGAAGATCTGGCTCTTCTTGGTCGGGATCGTGGTGTTGCGGTCGATGAGCCGCGTGAACACGCCGCCCAGCGTCTCGATGCCGAGCGACAACGGCGTCACATCGAGCAGCAGTACGTCCTTCACTTCGCCCTTCAGCACGCCGGCCTGGATGGCGGCGCCGACGGCGACGACCTCGTCCGGATTGACCGAGCGGTTCGGCTCCTTGCCGAAGAACTGCTTCACCGTCTCGATGACCTTGGGCATACGGGTCATGCCGCCGACCAGGATCACTTCATTGATCTCGGAGGCTTTCAGGCCGGCGTCCTTCAACGCGTTGCGGCACGG
>JASHUX010000429.1 GCA_030039775.1 Alphaproteobacteria bacterium
GTCCTTGTACGAGATGGTAAAGGTCTGCCCGTCCGACGAATTGACCATTCCCGCCACGGCGCCGTTGGTCATCGAGCTGTTCGGTCCTTTATCCCACGGATAATGACCTTCGCCGGCGCCGCGCATCTGCTCGGGGAAAATGTGGACTTCGGTCGCGTGCATGGTGCCGTCCTTGTCCGCCATCGCCGTGACGCCGATGAATTCATTCGGCTTGATCTCGGACAACTTGCGGGCCGCGACACCCGAAATGTTCGTCTTCGGTCCGACCGCGACCGTGGTCGTCTCGCCGGTTTGCGTTTGTACCGTCGCCATCCCGTTGTCGAATTTCTCAATGGTCGCGCGCAGGCGCGTCGGCGGGGCCGGCGGCGGCCCGCCGCTCATCTTTTCCTGTGCGAATGACGGCAAGCCGGTCAGCATAAAGGCGGCCGCGATCAAGAAGATACTCGTCCGTTTCATCGATTCCTCCCGATGACTTCAGATCGGCGGCTTGTACCACGGGCGCGGGCGTTGCGCCGACACACTGCATGTCACTTCTGCGTGACCCCAACTTCGCAAGCCGAAGGACCCTACCGATCGCTCGCCAAACCGAAAATCTCGCGCGGCTCCCGCACCCCGCGCAGCATGTGCTGCCCAAGCGAAACCAGCCGATCGGGCTGGTCCGCCGCGGCAGCAAACTCCGACGACACCAGAACGGCTCGCCCCAAGGGCTCGCACAGTTTTTCAATGCGATCGACCTCGTTGACGGCCGGACCGATCACCGTGAAATCGAGACGGTCGGCGGCGCCGATATTGCCGTAAAGCACGTCGCCTAGATGCAACGCGAAATCGACCCTTGCCGCCGGCAGCATCGTGTACTCGCGACCGCTATTCATGATGTCGAGTGCCGCCATGGCCTCTTCAACGGCATCGAGCGCTCGCCGACACACTTCCGACCGATCGGCGTTGTCGAACGCGAAGGTCGCCAACATACCGTCGCCGATAAATTTCATCACTTGCCCGCCGCGGCGGCGCAGCGGCGCCGTCAGCGTTTCGAAGACCTCGTCCAGGAGCCGCACCACGTTGAGTCCAGACTCGCTGTCGGCAATACCGGTGAAGCCTCGGATATCCGCGTACCAGACCACGGCATGCACGCTTTCGACCGAGCCTCGTTCGATGGCACCCGCATGAACGCGGCGGGCGGCATCGGCGCCAAGATAGGCCGCGAGCAGACCGGCGGCGATCACATGGGCGGCGTCGGATTTGATCGCCAGCGCGAGCCCCGGCAATGCCGTTTGGATCAGCACCAAATCGTCGGGCCCAAATCCGTCGGGACCGTCGCTGGTGAAGGAGAAGAACACCCCGGGAAGAGACGATTGCTCCCCTTCGCCGAAAGCGAAAACCTGGGCATAGTAATCGGTCGCACCGGCTGCATAAAATTCTTCTAGGACAGAAAAATCGCGCTCGGCGGCTCCTGCCAACAGACGGCGTCGAATCCGCGGATTGGCTTCGCCGGCTTCGGCGCGCGTTAGGAGATGATGAACCGGACTCGTCGAAAATCCCGGTCCGTCGTTTGTGCCACGCTCGAATTGCTCTTCGTGAATCGCGGTGTGTTCCCGCTTCCAGGTAAAACCATAGCCGGACCATTGTGGATGCAACGTCCGCATCGCGGCATAGCCGCGCCACAATTTGACGCCGTCCGCGACCAGTTGCCGGCAAAAGCCGTTGAACAACTGTTCCACCGACGTGCCCTGTAGGCCTTCGCGCACGGCCCAGCGATGCAGGTCGATGATGCGCCGGCCGAGAATGTTGTCGAAGGCCTGAATCGGCAAAGCCGCTTCAGGTTGCGGGATAATGGTTGTTTCGCTTGGCATCCCCTCCGAAAGTGGGTGATTGACGCGTAGGCGTCAACTGTACCGCACGACGCCGTTCGGTTAGCATATCCCGCGATGACGGAAGAGCGGCGCGGACGTTCTCAGACAGTCGGCGCGATTCTGCCTCGAATCGCGGGCAAGGCGCTCGGCAAGAACGGGCTCGGCGAGGCCACTCTTATCCAGCATTGGTCCGAAGTGGTGGGCGAACGACTGGCCGAAAGCACGAGCCCGGACAAGCTCAGTTTTCCCCGCGGCGCACGTCGCGACGGCACCTTGAAATTGCGGGTCGCGCCCGGTATTGCCTTGGAAATACAGCATAGCGAGCCCGTCTTGTTAGAGCGCATCAACAGCTTTTTCGGCTATCGCGCCGTGGCCCGCTTGTCCTTGGAGCAGACCTGGCAGCCCCGGCAGAGCCTACCGCCGCGGCCGCCGCCGCTGACGGCACCGCAAGCCGCCGACCTGCGGCAGCGGGTTGCCCCGGTGCGTAACAATGACCTGCGCGCCGCATTGACGCGTCTGGGAGCGGCCATCCTGGCGATCGAGCGAAAATGACTCGCTCTCCGCTGAAATAGGCCCTAGCATCAACATTTAGTGGGTTGGAGATAGATATGCCTAAGATGTTGTCCCTAGCGCTGCTTTTGGTGGCGATGGCGGCGTCGGGACCGGGGGCGGAACCGTTGTGGGCCGCCGATGCAAAGACGCCGACGGTGACCGCCCAGGACCGCGTGTTAGGCAAGGCCGATGCCCCGGTGACGCTGATCGAATACGCCTCTCTCACCTGTCCCCATTGCGGGGCGTTCGAGAAGGAAAAGCTTCCGCAAATCCGCAAGGAATGGATCGATACCGGAAAGGTCAAATTGATCTATCGGGACTTTCCCCTCGACCGAAACGCGCTACTGGCGGCCACGATCGCGCGATGCGCGCCGCCGGACCGTTACTTCGCTTTTATCGAATCCTTCTTCGACGATCAGGCGCATTGGGTGCTCGCTCAGGATCCCATCGACGCGTAGAAACGTATCGTGCGGATCGGGGGGATGGACGGCGCGGCGGTCGACAAATGTTTGGCCGACACGAAGCTCCAGGAGGCGATCGTCGCTGGCGAAGCACAAGCCAAGGACGATTATGACGTCGAGTCGACGCCAACGTTCTTTATTATCGCCGCGAACGGTGTCAGCACACGGTTGGTCGGCGATCTACCGTACGCCGATTTCGCCAAGGCATTGAACGACGCTGTGCCCAAGAGCTGACAGGTCCAACCATTGCAATTTTCAAAACTCCGGCTAAGCGGCTTTAAGACGTTCGTCGAGCTCACGGAACTGGCGATCGAGCCGGGCATGACCGGCGTCGTCGGCCCGAACGGCTGCGGCAAGTCGAATTTGGTCGAGGCGCTGCGTTGGGCCATGGGCGAGACATCCGCCAAGCGAATGCGCGGCGGCGAGATGGACGATGTGATCTTCGCCGGCACGCAATCGCGTCCGGCGCGCAACATCGCCGAAGTGACGCTGTTCCTCGACAACACCGGGCGGCGCGCGCCCGGCCCCTACGACACGGATGACGCGCTTGAGGTCACGCGCCGGATCGAACGCGGGACGGGATCGGGTTACCGGGTCAATCATCGCGATGTGCGCGCGCGGGACGTGCAACTGCTTTTTGCCGATGCCGCGTCGGGTGCGCACTCCGCCGCGATGGTCGGACAGGGCCGCGTCGCCGCCGTCATCAATGCCAAACCGGCCGAGCGCCGTTCCATTCTCGAAGAGGCGGCCGGCATTTCCGGCTTGCACGCGCGCCGGCACGAAGCCGAATTGCGCCTCAAGGCGGCCGAAGCGAATTTGGCTCGGCTCGACGACGTCATCGTGACCCTTGCGGCACAGCTCGATGCGCTGCGCAAACAAGCGAAGCAGGCGCAACGGTATCGCCGCGTGGCGGAGCAAATTCGGCGTCTCGAGGCCGTGGCCCTGCATCGGCATTGGCAGGCGGCCACGGCGGCGCAAGAAGCGGCGCATCAGCGCCTTCGGGCGAGCGAGTTATCCGTCGCCGACCGTACGCAGATCGCCGTCGCCGCCGAGCGCGCCCGTGAGGCGATCGGCGCGTCGCTTCCCGATCTGCGTCACGCCGAAGCGGCCGCAGCGACGGAGTTGCAGCGCTTTACACTGGCCATGCGCTCCCTCGATGACGAGGAACGCCGTGTCGTCGTGGCGCGGCAAGGCGCTCAGGAGCGGTTGACGCAACTGGTTTCCGACCGAACGCGTGAGGATGAACTCGCCGCCGATGCCGGCGCCGCAATCGCCAAGCTCAACCAAGAAGAAGTCGATCTCAAGGCGGCGAGGGCCCGCGAAGCCCAGGCGGAAAACGAGGCGGCTTCGGCACTGGCGCGTGTCAGCCAGGAGGTGGTCGCGCTCGAGGCCGAGCTAGCCGAGCGCATGCGGGTCCTTGCGGACGAAGAGGCGCTGCGCGGCACGTTGAATCGGCAGATAGCAGAGGCAAGCGATTATCGCAGCCGAATTGTCGCGCAACAGCGGGAACTTGAAGCGCAGCGCCGCGCGCTTGACGCCGAGGCCGAGGCCGCACCGCGACGTGTCGACGCTGAAGCCGCTCTGGCCGAGGCAAATAACCGGGTTGAGGTCGCGCGCGGCGCGGCCGATGCCGCGGCCGACGCATTGCGGGCCGCCGAGACGGCCTCGTCCACCGCGCGCGCGCCGTTGCAAGAAGCACTTGCCCGCCGCGCCAAAATCGAGGCCGAAATTCAAGCGCTTCGCGAATTGCTCACGGCGATTTCGGAGAAGAACGCAACCCCCGTTCTCGATGCCGTGACGGTCCTGTCGGGGTATGAAGCGGCACTTGGTGCGGCGCTGGGGGACGACCTCACCGCACCCGTCGAGGGCGGCGCCTCCGTGCATTGGCACGCGTTGCCGGCTTACGCGTACGACCTCGCCTTGCCCGGCGATGCGCAGCCATTGACGCGCTTCGTGACGGCGCCGCCGGTGCTGGCGCGGCGGCTATCGCAAATCGGTGTCGTGGCTGACGCAACGGATGCCGAGCGGCACCAGACGACCTTGCTGCCAGGACAACGTCTCGTTACCC
>JASHUX010000053.1 GCA_030039775.1 Alphaproteobacteria bacterium
CTCGCCGTTCCGGTCCTCGATGCAATAGGCGACGTCGCGCGTCGCGAGGCCCGACGCCTCGTAGCCGAAGAAATGCATCTCGCCCGTTTCGTCGTCGAGACGCGGATGCGCGGTGAAGGTCTGGCTTCTGAGGCGGCCGCCGTAATTCCATTGGCCCTTGGTTTCGAGCGAGACGGAGTCGACCTCGTAGGGGAGGCCGTCTTCCTTGGTCATCAGCAAGCGCCCGCCGTGCCAGACCGGCGTGGTGTTGGCGACGGTACGATCCTTGCCGAAAACCGAGGGATCGTCGGTATAGGGATTGCGGTAAAGTCCGTGCAGCGCGCGGCGTGCCGCACGATCGTTCTTCAACCGCTCCGTCAGGACGTAGCGTTGCTTGAAATCCGCGTGGCCGTTCCGGATACGCAGCGAGCTCACCATACCATCGCCGGACAGATACGTGTCCTTGGCGAATTTCGGCGGAAAGGCGTGGTCGGGAATGGCGCGGAACCAAGTGCCGTCGATCTCGGCAGGAATCGTGTCTTCGACGATCAGGTCGTACAGGTCGCACTCGACCCGCGACGGTGCGTTGAAGCCCTGGAAGTCGAATACCTCGGGGTAGCCGTCAGTCATCGCTCGCCTCCGCGCCGCCGGATTAGACTAGGATTGAGATCGCCGATCCGGGTAATGCCGCACAGCGCCATGGTGGAATCGATTTCGCTTCTCAGCAGTCCGATCGCGTGCGCCACGCCGGCCTCGCCCGCGGTCGCGACCGCATAGGCGGCGGCGCGGCCGATCTGCACCGCCGTAGCGCCCAGTGCCAGCGCCTTCACCACGTCGGCGCCGGTGCGGAAGCCGCTGTCGATCAGGATGGGCAACTTGCCGCCGACCTCGGCGACGAACTCGGGCAAAATCTCGATGGTGGCGACAGCGCCGTCGAGCTGCCGTCCGCCGTGATTGGAAATGACGATGGCGTCGATGCCGGCATCGAGCGCGATCTTGGCTTGGCGCGGATCGGCAAGGCCCTTCACCATCAGCGGCTTTTTCCACTCGTCGCGGAACCAGCGGATCAAGTCCCAATCGAGCGCGGGCGAGAGGCGCGTGCGCATGTCGGGCGCCGCACCGCTCGCGCCCCATGGCACATGAAACATGAGCTGCGGCCGGGGAATGCCGTGCGGCCCGATGCGGCTGGTCCAGTCGGGGTGCGTCACGACGTCGAACAGCTTGGCCGGCGTCCAGGCGAACGGCATCGAGAAGCCGCGCCTGATGTCGCGCAGGCGGCGGCTCGGCACCAGCGTGTCGACGGTGATTTGCAACGCCTCGAACCCGGCTTCGTTGGCGAGGCGTGCCCAGGTCTTGGTGGCTTCGCGACTGGGCGGTACATAGAGCTGGAACCACTTTGGGCCGTCGCCCGCCGCCATCGCCTCGTCGAGCATAACGCTGGCGTTATTCGACAAAACCCAAGGAATGCCGTGCTGGGCTGCGCCCCGCGCCAGGGCCAGCTCGCCCTTGACCCAAAAGGATGACGCCAGGCCTAGCGGCGCCACGATCAGCGGCAGCGGAAATTCGCCGCCGAACAGGCTGATCGCGAGCGAGCGTTTCGATACGTCGGCCGGGGCCGCCGAGACCAGGCGGAAACGCTCGAATGCCGCGGCGTTTTCGGCCAGCGTGCTCTCCGTGCCGGCGCCGCCATCGACATAATCGAACACCATGCGCGGCAGCACGCGGCGCGCCGCCGCGCGAAAGTCGGCAATGGAATGAATGCGCTTCAGTTTTCGGGCGGTGTTCATGTCAGGACTTTACGCGAATGCACGGGAGAACTCACTCCGCCGCTTCGGCTAATAGCGTCTTCGGCGGATGGCGGCGGACGGACAGGCCCTGAACGCCGAAGCGGTCGCGGATTTCGGGCCACAAGCCGTTGGGCGCATAAAGCATCAGCACCATCGCCGCCGCGCCGAGCGCGATCAGGTACCACGCGCCCGAGAGATTGAGCTCGTTGGTGAAGATTTCGCGCAGGCCGAAATAAATCGCGGTGCCGATGATCGGCCCCTCCAGCGTGCCGATGCCCCCGACGATGGTGATGAACAGCATCGCCACCACCCAGTTCGGATCGAACGCCTGGCCCGGGCCCATCGAGAGCTGCGCCGTGAAGTAAACCGCGCCCGCCAAGCCGCAGCCGGCGCCCGCAATCACGAACACGATGAACCGGCTCATCCAGACATCGACGCCGAGGCTAGCGGCGGCGAGGTCGTTGTCGCGAATGCTCATGAGCCCGAGGCCGATCGAGGACCGCATCAGCGTGTAGGAGCCCCACACCGCCGCGAACGCCAGGCCCGCCGCGATCCAGAAAATCACTTGATCGAACCAGTCGAAATTGATCAGCGGCAGCACGTCGCTCAGCTGATAGCCGGAGGCGCCGCCGAGCTCGGGCGTTCGCGAGATGAAGCTCGCGATCATGTCCGACAGAATCCAGGTGCCGATGGCGAAATAGATGACGCGGAGCCGAAACATGAAAAGCGCCGCCAGCGCCGCCATCGCCGCCGAAAACACGAGCGACAGCGGCATCACCCAATAGGGCGACACGTTGAGCTTCAGCGAGGCGTAGAACAGGCAATAGGTGCCGAGGCCGATGAACATCTGCTGGCCCATGCACAGCAGGCCGGCATAGCCCGCGAGCAGGTTCCACAGCTCCGCCATGGCAAGATAGAGGAACATTTCCGACATGAAGCGCAGCGCCCCGGCCCAATCGTAGATCGGCGCCACGAGTCCGGCGGCTGCGGCGACCGCCACGTAGAGGATGAACGCGACCGCGGCTTTCATGGCAGCTTGATTCCCATCAGACCTTGCGGCCGGAATAGGACGACCGCGAAAAACGCGACGTGAACATAAAAAATGCCGGCGTCGGGATCGAAATGGAGGCCGATCAACTGGGCCAGGCCCAACAAAAAGCCGCCGAGCAACGCGCCCCAAAATGAACCGAAACCGCCGATAACGATGACCTCGAACGCCACCAGCAGATTGGCGAGGCCTGAGAACGGCGTGAAGGTCGAGCGCATCGCCAGCAGCATGCCGGCGACCGCCGCCATTGCCATGGCGAAGCCCATCGTGATGTTGAAGACGCGCGTCGGCTTGACGCCCATCAGGCGCGCGACGTCGCGATTGTCGGCGGTGGCGCGGATGGCGCGGCCGAACGCGGTGCGGGAAATCGCGAGCTGCAGCGCGACGAAGAAGGCGATCGCTAGCGCCAAGGTGATCAGCGGCAATACGCCGATCGACACGCTGCCGAGTGAAATGCTGAGCCGAGATAGGCCGCCCGCGGTCAGGCTGCGGACATCGGTGCCGAACAGCTCGAACATCGCGTTCTGCAACACGATGGAAAAGCCGAAGGTCAACAGGATCGGCCCAAAGAGATCGGGCGCGGTCACGACGCAGTTGAACAGCACCGCTTGCACGACGTAGCCGACGAAGAAGAACAGCGCCGCGACCGGGATCAGCAACCAGAGGGGATTGACGCCGACCAATTGCGCCGAGGCGAACACGCCGACGAACGCGGCCATGACGATGAACTCGCCGTGCGAAATGTTGACAAAGCGCATCACCCCGACCACCAGCGCCAGCCCAACGCCAAGCACGCCGTAAAGCCCGCCGAGGCAAATGCCGTTGATGAAGAGATCGACCCAGACCATCGCGCTCAGGTTCCGAAATACGCGTGGCTGAGCGCGTCGAAGCTTAGCGCCTTGGAACGGCCTTCGAGCGTGACGCGGCCTTTGAGCAAACAGTAGGTGTAATCCGACGCCGCGGCCGCGCGTTTAACCTCCTGCTCGACGATGATGATCGAGGTGCCTTCGGCGCGGATCGCCGGAAACGACTTGTAGATCTGGTCGACCACCACCGGCGCCAGGCCCTGGCTGATCTCGTCGGCGAGCAGAAGTCGCGGATTGGCCATCAGCGCGCGACCGATCGCCACCATTTGCTGCTCGCCGCCGGATAGCACGAACGGCATCTCGCGGCCGCGATTGGCGATGGTGGGGAACAGCTCGTAGACCTTCGGCAGGGTCCAATAGCCGGTGCGGCCGGTGTAGCCGCCCATGATCAGGTTTTCCTCGATGGTCATGTTTTGGAACAGGAGCCGGCCCTCGGGCACCAGCGCCATGCCGAGCTGCGCGATCTGCTCGGCGGGCAGGCCGCCGACTTGCTGCCCGTCGAACGTAATGCTGCCGCGCTTCGACGCGATCAGCCCGGCCACCGACTTGAGGAACGTGGTCTTGCCGGCGCCGTTGGCGCCGATCAGCGCCACGGTCTGACCGGCCTCGACCGAAACGCCGATCTCGAACAGCGCCTGCAGATCGCCGTAAAAAACATTGAGGCCCGCGACCTCAAGCAGCTTCATCGGCGGCGAGCCCCATATAAATCTGCTTCACCACCGGGGAACCGAGGACCTCGACGGGCGGTCCGTCGAGCAGCTTCTTGCCGAAATGGAGGAGGAGGATGCGGTCGGCGGCGGCGCGCAGCGCGTGCGCGATATGCTCGACCCAGATGATGGCGTGATCGCGCTTCAGCGTGACGATCAGCGCGGCCAATTCCTCGACCTCGCGCTCGGTCAAGCCGCCCGCAACCTCATCGAGCAGCAGGAGTTTCGCCTTCGAGGCCACAGCCTTCGCCAGTTCGAGCCGCTTCCGGTCGAGTAGGGTCAGGCTGCCGCCGAATAGTTCGGCTTTGGCGGCGAGGCCGAACTCCCGCAGCACCCCGACTACCCAATCTTCTGCTGCGCCGCCGGTCAGGCCGGCGCCGTATTGCGCCGCGACCAGCAAGTTCTCGTAGACGGTGAGCTTCGGAAACGGCTGCGGGATCTGGAATGCGCGCACGATGCCGGCGCGGGCGCGCTTGTAGGCGGGAACGTTCGTCACGTCGACGCCGTCGAAGCGGACCGTGCCGGCGTCGGGCGACAGCGTGCCGGCGATGAGATTGAACACCGAGCTCTTGCCGGCGCCGTTCGGCCCGATCACGCCAAGGCATTCGCCGACATAGACGGCGATGTCGACCTGGTCGGCCACCACCACCGCGCCGAAGCGTTTCGACAAGCCCGAGACGTTGAGTAGCGCGGTCACGGACTGATTCCACCCTCCCCCTCAAGGGGCGAGGGATATATGTCGACCGCGATCATTGCGACGGGAGCGGCCTAGCCCGCGTACGGCTTCAATTTCGCCTGTACAGGAATAGAAGGCGCCATTTTGTCCGTGACCACGAGCAGGTCGTACCTGAACTTGCCGCCTTTCGTTAGGTTCCACTGCCCGGTGCACATCGGCGTCGGCGACACGTTCGGGATATGCGTGCTCTTGAAGTCGATGCGGCCGGTGATGGTCTCGACGTCGAGGTTCTTTACGGCGTCGCGGATCGCGACCTTGTTCTTCGGGTCGGCGGCGGTGCGCAAGGCCGAAATGCCGGCATCCCACAGGCCCAGCGTGTAGCCAAGCGGTTGGGTCCATTGCTTGCCGGTTTCGCTTTCCCACGCCGCGGCGAATTCTTTCGCGGTTTGTCCGGTGACCGGCGAGCGGTACGGCCAGGCCGGCGTCCACCACACTTCCGTGGTGACGCCGTCGCCGTGATCGCCCAGCGCTTCGATCGACGCGGGGAACAATGGGGCGCCGGCAATGGTCAGGATTTTCGGTTGATATTTTTGCTGCGCCATCTGGTTGACGATCACGACCATCTGCTCGGAGCTGGAATAGGCCACGACGATGTCCGCGTTCCCGTTCTTGAACTTGGTGACCTGGTTCGAGAAATCGTTGTTTGTCGGCTGGAAGTAACCGCCTGCTACGATCTTGTAGCCCTCTCTGGCAGCGGCGGCAGGAACGCCGATATGCTCGTTGCCCATACTCCGTCCGGCGGGATCGTCCTGAAACAGCGATGCGACGATCTTGTCGGTCTGCAGTTCGTTCCACGTCGCGATGTAGCTGGCGAGCATGTCGCCGATGCTAAACCCCATATGGAAGCTGAAGGGAAAGCCGGTATAGCCCGGCCCCGGCATCTTGCCGCGGCCGATGACGAAAGCTTCCCACGGCGCCATCCCCGACAGCGCCGGCACGCCGCGGGCGTCGGCAAGCGGTCCGACCGACAATACGGCGGCGCCGTTATTGGCCAGGATGAAATCGCAGCGCTCGCGCAGTACGAGCTCGTTCGAAACGCGCGCCGATACATCGTTGTCCGACTGGTTGTCCTTGACGATGATGTCGAGGGCGTAGCTACGGCCGCCGTTCTTGATCCCAGAGCCGATCGCCGTTTTAACCTTGTCCAAAATCCAGGAATCCGGTGCATTGAAATTGGCCAGCGGTCCCGACCGGGCGCCGATGTAGCCGAGCCTGATGGTGCTGGAATCCGCGCCCCAGACATTGACCAGCGGCAACGTCGTTGTCGCCGCGGCGGCGCCAAACGCGCCCCCGGCCTTGAGCACGGCACGCCGGCCGAAAGTCGGTCCGGATGGTTGCCCGGTCATCGCTTCTTCCTCCCTGATTCTTATGTCGTATATCGGCCTTCAACCTATGGCAAAGCGCCAAGCCTGCCAAGGACCGCGAAATCGTGATCGAGATACGCGCCGTACAACTCGGGGTGACGAGATAGTTGTTGCTACGCGGCGCGATATTCGGTTACGAAAATTCAGCGATTACGAGCGATGGTCGGGGGAGTCGATCGCGCAATGAATTCGCCCGCTGGCCCGACGCCGTATTCCTCACCGGTACTGGACCGCCCAGACAGCGCTCCAGCCAGCGATGTCGCCGCGGCGCGTTTGCGCCGCCAGGCGGTGATCGCCGGGACGATCGGCAATGTGCTCAC
>JASHUX010000430.1 GCA_030039775.1 Alphaproteobacteria bacterium
GATCGCGCAGGATGAATTGCGCCAACTGCTCGATCTCGCGCGGCATCGTCGCCGAGAACAGCAGCGATTGCCGCCGCTGCGGCAGGCGCGCAACGATCTTGCGGATCGGCTGGATGAAGCCGAGATCGAGCATCCGGTCGGCCTCGTCGAGCACCAGCGTCGACACGCGATCGAGCCGGACATGGCGCTGTTCCATGAGGTCGAGGAGGCGGCCGGGCGTCGCCACGACGATGTCGAGGCCGCGCCGCAGCGCTTCGACCTGGCGGTGTTGATTGACGCCGCCGAAAATTACGGTCGAGCGGAGACCGAGATTCCGGCCATAGGCGCGGACGGACTCGTCGATCTGGATCGCAAGCTCGCGCGTCGGCGTCAGGATCAACGCGCGTGTCTCGTTCGGACGCAGCGGTTGCCGGTCCGCGGCGAGACGCTGCAGCAAAGGGAGAGCGAACGCCGCTGTCTTGCCGGTGCCGGTCTGGGCGATGCCGAGCAGATCGCGGCCGGCGAGAAGATAGGGGATGGCCTCGGCCTGGATCGGCGTCGGCGCGGCATAGTTTTCGGCGGCGAGCGCACGCAGGATCGGCTCGGCGAGGCCAAGCGAGGAAAACGAAACGGTCATTAGGAAATTTACACTTTCAATGTCGGCGGCTCGGTCGGTGACCGCCGCCTGGTTTTGGCTTGTCCGCGCGCGGGCGGAGTGCCGGTGCTTATCGGGTTAAATCTCGAAACTCGATGCGCCGGTATTCAATATTGCGGCGCACATCGCGCGATCGCGAGAAAGATAAAGCGCTTCAAATATGTCATGCTGCGTTGCAAAAGTCAAGATCGTGGCGCTGAAATCCTCCGCGGCGCTTGTAATTTGGGGTCGCGAGGGCCTTATAAGGGAGCATCCACTCGATTGTCGGTCGGCGCGATGCCCGCCGGATGGCGGCTGGCGCCGCGTCGCGCCTTTTTCGGCAAGGAGAAAAGCATGTTCAAACCGAACTACGGTCAGCAACGCGCCGAACGGCAACGCGCCCAGCAGGCACGGCGCGACCAGAAGCTGAAGGAACAACAGGAAGCCACCGCGCGCCGGCGCGCCGCGAAGGCTGAGGCCGAAGCATCGTCCACACCTGCACCGAAAGCTGACGGTGAATAGGAACACACCGATGGCAATCAGAAAAAGAACCGAAAGCAGCTTCGTTACGTTCGACGTCATTTATGAGGACGGCGCGCGCAGCTCGAACCGGCGCGTGCCGATGGCGGCGCTCGGCGGCTTCGACGGCGACGCGCCCGCCAAGGCGATCCTCGAGGCGCAAGATCGCGACATCGCCGCCGCGTCGGGCCGGCCGGCGCGCGGCCCGATCACGTCGATCGTGCGCTCCGCCCGCTGACCGAGAGACGCAACATGTTGCAATCGAAACGGGACAAGTTCGCGGCCGCGACACAGCACGCCAACGAGAAATTCGCGAAGGCCGCGGCGCGCGACGCGGAATTCCTGCGCGAGAGGGAAAAGCTGCTCCAGGCCGATGCCGCAAAAACGGCGCGGCTCAAGGCGCTGCGTCTGGCGAAGGAGGCCGCCGACCGCGAGGCGTTGGCCAAGGAAATCGAGGAAAAGCGTGCGGCGGCGGCGCGGCCTGTACGGCGCACGCGCAAGATCGTCGCCAGTCCGTAACAAGTCCGGGAAATATCGGCACCAGACGCGCTCGCTTTGACCTTGTCGCGCGCGCCCCATAAGATCGTCTCCCCATCGGTGCGGCGGCGGTTATGGATCAGACAATTGTACGGGTGACCGAGGAAGAAGCGCTGCAGTTTCACAAGCGCGGGATGCCCGGTAAGCTTGAGATCGCGCCGACTAAGCCGCTGACCACGCAGCACGATCTGTCGCTCGCCTATTCGCCCGGCGTCGCTTTCCCCTGTCTTTCAATCGAGCGCGAGCCCGCCAGCGCTTACGACTATACCGCCAAGGGCAACATGGTCGCAGTGATCTCCAACGGCACGGCCGTGCTGGGACTCGGCGATCTCGGTGCGCTCGCGGCGAAGCCGGTGATGGAAGGGAAAGCGGTGCTGTTCAAGCGCTTCGCCGGCATCGACGCGGTCGATCTCGAGATCGACACCAAGGACGTCGATCAGTTCGTCAATTGTGTGCGTTATCTTCATCCCTCGTTCGGCGGCATCAACCTCGAGGACATCAAGGCGCCCGATTGCTTCGTCATTGAGGAACGGTTGCGCGAGCTCTTGGACATTCCGGTATTCCACGACGACCAGCACGGCACGGCGATCATCACCGCCGCGGCGCTGATCAACGCCTTCGATCTGACGGGCCGCGACATCAAAACCGCGCGCGTGGTGGTAAACGGTGCCGGCGCGGCCGCCATCGCCTGCGTCGATCTCATCAAGTCGATGGGCGTGCGCAACGACAACGTCATCATGTGCGACACCAAAGGCGTGATCTATCGCGGGCGTCGCGAGAGCATGAACCAATGGAAATCGGCGCACGCGGTCGAGACAGACCGGCGCTCGCTGGCTGACGCGATGGCCGGCGCCGACGTGTTTCTCGGCCTGTCGGTCAAGGGCGCGGTGACGCAAGACATGGTCACGTCGATGGCGAAGCGTCCGATTATAGCGGCCATGGCCAATCCTGATCCGGAGATCACGCCGGAAGATGCGAAGGCGGTACGGCCCGACGCCATCGTCGCCACTGGTCGCTCCGACTATCCGAATCAGATCAACAACGTGTTGGGCTTCCCCTACATTTTCCGTGGCGCGCTCGATGTCCGCGCCTCGACCATCAACGAGGCGATGAAGATTGCCGCCGCAGAGGCGCTGGCCGCGTTGGCGCGCGAAGACGTACCTGATGAGGTTGCGGCCGCCTATTCCGGACAGCGGCTGCGCTACGGCCCCGATTACATCGTGCCGACGCCATTTGATCCGCGCCTCATCTGGTCGGTGCCGCCCGCGGTGGCGAAAGCGGCGATCGATTCGGGGGTGGCGCGCAAGCCGATTGCGGATTTCGAAGCCTATCGCAACAGTCTCAAGAGCCGGCTCGACCCGACCGCCGCCTATTTGCAGCTCGCCTTCGCCAAGGTGCGCGCTAATCCGCGCCGGGTGGTGTTTGCCGAGGGTGAGGAAGAACGCACGATCCGCGCGGCGCTGGCATTCCGCGCCGCCGGCTACGGGACGCCGGTGCTGATCGGGCGCGAGGATCGCATCGCCGCGACCATGCGCGCCATCGGTCTGGCGCCGCTCGACCCGCTTGAAATCCACAACGCCGCGCTGTCGACGTCGAACAAGGCCTATACCGATTTCCTCTATAGCAAGCTCCAACGCAACGGCGCGCTCTACCGCGATTGCCAGCGCATGGTGAATCAAGACCGCAACATCTTCGCGGCGTGCATGGTGGCGTGCGGCGCCGCCGACGCGCTGGTGACGGGCGCCACACGCAACTATTTCACGGCGTTTGAAGAGGTCACGCGGGTCATCGGGCCGAAGCCGGGTCAGCGCGTGTGCGGCTATTCGCTGCTGATTTCCCGTGGCCGTTCCGTGGTGGTGGCGGACACGACCGCGCATCCGACCCCCAACGGCGAGGAGCTGGCGGACATCGCGATCCAGTCGGCGGAGCGGGCACGGAGCATGATCGGCCAGGAGCCGCGCGTGGCCTTGCTTTCCTATTCGACCTTCGGCAATCCGATCCGCGCCGACGCCGACCGCGTGCGCGACGCCGTTGCGATTCTCGACGAGCGCAAGCCGGCGTTCGAATATGACGGCGAGATGAGCGTCGAGGTCGCGCTCAATTACACGCTGATGCGCGAGCGCTATCCATTCTGCCGCCTCACCGGCGCGGCGAACGTGTTGATCATGCCGGGCTTGCATACCGCAAACATCGCCTCGCAATTGCTGGAGCAAATGGGCGGCGGCCGTCATGTCGGTCCGCTGCTCTTGGGCCTCGACAAGCCGGCCCAGATCATCGAAATGGGCGCGACCGTGTCCGATTACGTCAATTTGGCCGCGCTCGCCGCCCACGAAGCGATTGGATGAATCCGCGCTGGCTGCTGGCGGCGCTGTTCCGCGCAAGCCCGGCGCTTATCGCCTTTGTTGTGCTGGCCTGGGCCGGCGATCTCGACCCAGGCGTTGCGGCGGTGGCCGCCATTCTGGCGCTGCTGGCGCTGGTGCTTTTGGCGGCGCCGATCTATATCGGCCTCGCCCGCATTCGAAACGCGATCGACGCGATGGCCGAGGACGACGCGGCGCGCCCCGAGGTCGAAAGCGCGTCGCCGGCGATCCGCGATCTGTGGCTCGCGGTCATGCGGTGGGCGCGCGCCGCGCGCGCCAAGGCCCAGGCGCGTGAGATGGAGATCGATACGGCGCAACTTGTGCTGCGCAATCTGCCCGATCCGATCCTCGTGCTGGACGACGCGCGGCGCATCGCGCGCACCAATGAAGCGGCCGACGCGCTGCTTGGCCCGAACTTAGTGGAACGCGACCTGGCCGGCGCCCTCCGCCAGCCGGCGCTGCTCGCCGCGGCGGACGCGGTGCTGCGCGGCGAAGGCGACCGCCTGGTCGAGTTCGATCTTGCTAACCCCGTCGAGCGGCACTTCATCGCGCGGATCGTGCCGCTGTTGCCCGTGCGCGCCGACGGCAGCGCCGTCATCATCCTGCACGACGTAACGGTGCTGAAACGAAGCGAGCGGTTGCGCGCCGATTTTGCCGCGAACGCCAGTCATGAGTTGCGGACGCCGCTAGCGTCCTTGATCGGTTTCATCGAGACGCTGCGCGGCCCGGCACGGGACGACATCGATGCCCACGACCGGTTCCTCGCCATCATGGCCGAGCAATCGGGGCGCATGGCGCGGCTGGTCGAGGACCTGCTGTCGCTCGCCAAGATCGAGATGAACGAGCATCAGACGCCGACCGATCGCGTCGATGTCGCCGACCTCTTGAGCCGCGTCGCCCGCGGCCTCGATCAACGCGCCACCGGGCGGGACATGACCATCCGCATCGACGCGGCCGCCGATCTTCCGCCCGCGCTCGGCGATCCGGACGAGCTGGCGCAGGTGTTCCAAAACTTGATCGACAACGCCATCAAATATGCCCGCGCCGGCACCGCGATCACGGTCAAGGTGTCACCGTCCGCGAAGCGACCGGCGACGTTGGCCGTCGCGATCGCCGATCAGGGCGAGGGCATTCCGCGCGAGCACGTGGCACGGCTGACGGAGCGGTTCTATCGGGTCGACACGGCGCGCTCGCGCGAGCTCGGCGGGACCGGGCTCGGCCTCGCCATCGTCAAGCACATCGTCAATCATCATCGCGGCTTGCTCGAGATCGATAGCGACCTCGGCAAGGGCTCGACCTTTACCGTGCATCTGCCGGTCGCCCCGGTCACGACGCCCGCCCCCGCGTAAGAACACAGTCCCGTTCACGAGCGATTTACCGAACCCGGCCGCGCTTCGGGCTACACTGACTGCAATGCCGTCGGGAGACGGCGGTCAAACACCAGGTGGGGGAAACGTATGTCCGACATCATGTGGCTGGTCTATGCCGTCATTTTGGGGATGCTGCATCTCGGCGTCGCCGCGCAGATGGCGCAAAAATACCGCACGCCGGATTGGGGCTTTGGCCCGCGCGACACGCCGATGCCGCCTCAAGGCACGGCGGCCCGCGTCGACCGCGCCTACCGCAACTTCATGGAAACGTTTCCGCTGTTCGCGGCCGCGGTTCTCGCGGTCGTGTTCCAGAACAAATCGAGCGGCCTGTCGCATTGGGGCGTGATGCTCTACGTGATCGCCCGCGTCGTTTACATTCCGCTGTATGCCTTCGGGGTGAAATACATCCGCACCGTCGCGTGGTTCGTCGCGACGGTCGGCATCATCCTGCTGATTATCGCGGCGTTCCATTAGCCGGCAATTGGCCGGCGCCCGCCGGTTAGACGTCGATGACGAGGATGTCGGACAAGGAGCGCGATACGCAGGGAGTGAAGATCTTGCCGCTCTCGTGCTCCTGCTTGGTCAGGATCAGGTCGCGGTGATCGGGCACGCCTGAGACGATGTTGGTAAGGCAGGTGGCGCACACGCCTTGCTCGCACGACACCGGGATGTCGATGCCGGCGGCGCGTAGCGCCTCGACCACCGTCTTGTCGGCGGGGATTGCAATGAGCTGGCCGGTCTTCTTGATCTCGACGAGGAACTCGCGCGCATCGCCGGGCTTGGCCTCAACGCCGGTGAAGCGTTCGAGATGCACCTGCGCGTCGGGCCAACCCTGCTTCTTCGCCAGATCGACGACGATGTCCAACATGACTGTGGGGCCGCAAACGTAGAGATGCTTGCCCGGCGCCGGCGTGCCGATGAACGCCGAGAGATTCGGCTTCTGCTCGTCCGGCCCGTCATCGAAATGGAATTTGACTTTGTCATTGTATTCGGCCCCGGCGACCTGATCGTGGAACGCGGTGCGAGCGCGGCTGCGAGTGCAATAGTGGAATATGAAATTAGCGCCGAGTTCGTGAAGCCGCGCGGCCATCGCAAGGATCGGCGTGACGCCGATGCCGCCCGCCAGGAGCACGCTCTCCGTCGCGTTCGGCGCCAGTGGAAAAAGATTGTGCGGGCCGCGGATCAGCACCGAGTCGCCTTCCTTGACGTTGTCGGCGAAGGCCGCGGAACCGCCGCGCCCGGCCAATTCGCGCTGGACGCCAAGAACATAACGATGCCGTTCTTGCGGCGGATTGGCGAGCGAGAACTGACGGATCTTGTCGCCGATCTTGACGTCGAGATGCGCGCCCGCCTCGAACGACGGCAATTCCTTGCCGTCGGGATCGACCAGCTCGTAAGAGAAGATGCCGGTCGCTTCCTCGCGCTTCGCGGCGACCCGCGTCGAAAACCAGTCCGAACTCATCACTGCTCCAGAAGAAATGCGTGCGTCAGCCTGTCGGCAGGCCGCGCGGGTCCGTTGCAATGCCACGAAGCGCGAGGCGGATCAATTCCTCCGCGACCCGCTTCATGGCGCCGCTCGGCTCCTTGCCTGGCCAGTGCGCCGCGTGATTGCACATGCCAAGAATGGCGTCGCGGGCGATTTGAACGTCGAGATCGCGGCGTATCTCGCCCGCGGCAATGCCTTGTTCGAGAATCTCCTCGACAATGCCTTCGTAGCGTCGCGCCAGCTTGCCGATACGCCGCCGCGCCTCCTTGGGCAGGAACCGCACCTCATGTAGATAGGCTCGCAGGCTTGCGCAATTGTCCGCAAGCGGCTCGACATGGCGACGCATAATCGCGGTTAGGCGCTCGGTGGCGCCGCCCGGTCCGGCGGCAATGATTTCGGTATCGCCGATGATATGCTCGATGCCGCGCTGGCAGACCTGCTCGAGCGCGGCCTCCTTCGACGTGAAATAGTAATAGAGACTCGCCTGGCGCATGCCGAGCCGGTCGGCGATGTCTTGTGTCGAGGCGCCGTGGAAGCCGCGCTCGGCGAAAACCGCGGCGGCTGCTTCCAGCACTTCTTCAGCGCGCCGGCGCGGTCCCGCCCCGATCCGCCGGAATTGGATATCGGGCTCGCCCAAATTAACGCGCGCGCGCGTTTTTGTTGTCCCGTCGCTCATCGGCTCGCTCTTTGGTTTGGCCCCCACCGAATTGTGCGAAGTCTGTTGCTGGCGCCCCGCGGGGTCAAGCGCCCGGTTCACAACCCAGCCGGGCCAAACAAGGGGCGCAGTGCCCCGCATCCAATAACGAAAACCGTATAAAAGTGACTGGAACAAGCTAAGGTCTCACTTGTTCCCAATCTTCGCCGCATTTTAGCCGCGCTTCCGGCGCCTTCGCGCCACGATCAACGCCTTCCGGCGCGGAAAGCCGCGCTTTTCCGGCGATTTCGCAAGCACCTCGACAATTGGTTATTGCGGCACCGATGCCTGGAATGGGGCAGCGGAAATCACAATCGCGCCATAACCAAACCCAACTCACTCAGCATTTTCGCGGTCAGCAACAGGCCGTCATCGGCGGCAACAACCGCTCGAAAGCGGAGGAGGAACAGATGATCGTCAGTGGGACCAGCCGTTCGTACCAAGCCAACAGCGTCGTCGCCCAATTCCCGGACTGCGTGCTGGCGTTTGAGATGCCGCGTGGCGCCACCTTTGCCGATTTGGCCGAGCGCCTTGCCAGTTTCGAGCAGCGTATGGACGAGACGCCGATCAGCGTCGCCATTCGGCCGGCTATCTAAGTGCCGTCCATCGGCCAATTCCGTGTCCAGTTCAGTTGAGGAGAAGCAAATGACCCCGGTCAACGACGTTTTCGCCCGCCAGCTTGGCGAGAAAATGCCCGATCTGCGCCGCTACGCGCGCCGCCTGACGGGCAACGCCGCGGATGCCGAGGACTTGCTGCAGGATTGCCTGCTGCGGGCGATGGTCAATTGGCACCGCTTCCAGCAGGGCACCAATTTGCGCGCGTGGCTTTTTACGGTCATGCGCAACCTGCACATCAATTCCTATCGCCGCCCGGCGCACCATGAAGTGGCGCTCGCACCCGACGAGCTCGCCATGGTGGCGCCGACGCGGCCGCCGGCACAGGAAGCGGCGGTCGAGATGTACGATTTCCTCCGCGCCTTCGGACGCCTCAGCCAGGCCCGTCAGGAGACCATCCTGATGATCGGTTGGGACGGCATGAGCTATGACGATGCCGCGTCCCGCCTGGGCGTGCCGACCGGCACCGTCCGCTCGCGCCTGTCGCGGGCCCGCGAGGAGCTTCGCACGGCGCTGCGCGGCGAACGCGACGACCAACTGGATCGAGCGGCATGACCGGCAACGGCACCGCCGACAGCGACGTCGCGCAGCTGATCGAGGATGTGCAAGCCTTAAAGCGCGACCTCGCCGCGCTGGCTGAGCATTCGCGAGGCACGGTCTGGTCAAACGCGGCCGGCACCGCGGGCGCGATCAGCGACGAGGCGCAGCGCCTTTACGATGCCGCCGCCGCCCGGGGCCGCCGTCAAGTAAAGGCATTGAGCAATCAGGTCGAGGAACAACCGCTTTTGAGTATCCTGATCGCCTTCGGGATCGGGTTCTTGGGCGGGCGTATCCTGCCGCGCTGATGGCGGCGCGATGAACAAAATGGTGAACGCCGCCGCGGCGGGAATGCGCCTCGGCGGCATTCACACACGTATTCAAGCCAAGCTGCGCTACGCCGCGACAGCGGCGGCGGCGGGTGTTGTCGCTGCCGTATGCATGTTCGTTGCCTTGCTCTGGTTCGACATCGCGTTGTGGTTCTATTGCGCGCCACGCCTCGGCGCGGCGAATGCGGCCTTGATTTGCGGCGGGGCCTTTGTCCTGGTCGCGTCGATTGCCGTTCTCATCATCGTCTTGACGCGGCCGGTGGCTCCTCGTCCGGTCGACAACAGCGCCGCGGCAAATGCCGTGGCCGCCAACGCCATTCAGGAACTCAGCGGCTTCGTCGGCGAGCATAAGAGCACCATCCTGATCGCGGCGGCTTTGGCCGGCTTGATCTTCGGTTTGCAACCGTCCCGCCGCCCCTAGATTTATTGCGGCGCCATGCGCACATTGGGCGGCATGGCAAAAGGCAAAGCCCGTAGCGACCAATCGCAGCGGCAATTGCGCGTCGGCGAGGAATTGCGGCACGCGCTAGCGCGGCAATTCGAGCGCGGCCATTTGCGCGATCCGGATTTGGCGGGGGTCGCTGTCACGGTCACCGAAGTGCGCGTCTCGCCCGATTTGAAGCATGCAACGGCCTTCGTCATGCCGCTCGGCGGCGCCAAGCTCGCCGACGTGCTCGCCGGGCTCGGCCGCTCGGCCGGTTATCTACGGCGCGAGCTCGCCAAGGAGGTGCAGCTTCGCCATGCGCCGGAACTGCATTTCAGCGCGGATACCAGTTTCGACCACGCCAGCCGCATCAACGAATTGCTCCATCGCCCAGAGGTCGAGCGCGATCTCCAACCCGACGAAAGCACCAAGCGCGATGGCGCGTAAGCGCAAAGGCCGGCCGGTTCACGGCTGGGTTATCCTCGACAAGCCCGCAGGCATGACCTCCGCGCAAGCGGTCGCGAAGGTGCGGCGCCTGTTCGACGCCGCCAAGGCTGGTCATGCCGGGACGCTCGATCCCCTCGCGACAGGCGTGTTGCCGATTGCGCTCGGCGAGGCAACGAAGGCCGTGCCTTACGTGATGGCGGAGCGAAAAATCTACCGCTTTACGCTGTGCTGGGGCGCCGCCACCGACACCGACGACGCCGAAGGTCTCGTGGTTGCGACCAGCGATATGCGGCCCTCGGTAGCCGCGATCGAGCAGGTGCTGCCGCGGTTCGTCGGCGTTATCGACCAGACACCGCCGGTCTACGCTGCGGTGAAAGTTAACGGCGTGCGCGCCTACAAGCGGGCGCGACACGGCGAGCCGATTCCCCTAGCGCCGCGTCAAGTCAGCATCGAACGGCTCGAACTGATCGAGCAACTTCACCCCGACTATGCGACGTTCGAGGCAACGGTCGGCAAGGGCACGTATATTCGGGCATTGGCCCGCGATTTGGGCCGCGCGCTCGGCACGGTCGCGCACGTCACGGCGTTGCGGCGGCTGGCCGTGGGGCGCCTTCGCGCCGAACAGGCGATTCCCCTGGAAAAGCTAACGGTTATGGGGCATAGTCCCACTGCTTCCGAGCATCTGCTGTCGGTCGAAACCGCGCTGGACGACATCCCGGCGTTGGCCGTGACCGAGGCAGAGGCGGCATCCCTCCGACACGGACGGCCCGTGATCAACGCGAATGAAGGGCGTTGTCAGGGCCTTGGCGAGGGCACCACTATTCGGGCCGTCAACGGCGACCGGCTGGTGGCATTCGCGCAAATCCGTGACGGCGGCTTGCGGCCGATCCGTGTCCTCAATTTTGATTAAGGAGAGACCGATGTCGATCACCCTTGCTCGCAAGCAAGAGATCATTGGCGACTACGCCCGCAAAGCCGGGGATACCGGATCGCCTGAAGTGCAGATTGCGATTCTGAGCGAACGCATCCGCAACCTCACCGACCATCTATCGACGCATAAGAAGGACTTTCATTCGCGCCGCGGCTTGTTGGTGATGGTCGGTCAACGCCGCAGCCTTCTGGACTATTTGAAGCGCGTCGATCACGCCAAGTACGAAAGCGTCATCGAGCGCCTGGGACTCCGCCACTGAGCCACCCAACCATGATCGTACCATCGCTGCGGGGCTCGGCCTTGCGGGCGGCGGTCGCGATTCCATCACCCATTTCCGGCATCGGGCGCGCGATTGTCGCGGCGCCGTGCCGATACAAGTTCCCAAGAGAGAGAAAGCAGAGAGAACGATGTTCAACAAGATTACCCGCGAGCTGACCTGGGGCGGACGCCGCCTCACGCTCGAAACCGGCAGAATCGCACGCCAGGCCGACGGCGCGGTGCTGGCAACCTACGGCGAGACCAGCGTGCTATGTACTGCGGTCGCCATGAAGCAGGCGAAGCCCGGTCAGGACTTTTTCCCGCTCACCGTCAACTACCAGGAAAAGACGTTTGCCGCCGGCAAGATTCCGGGCGGCTTCTTCAAGCGCGAAGGCCGTCCCTCGGAAAAGGAGACCCTGACGTCGCGCTTGATCGACCGGCCGATCCGGCCGCTCTTCGTCAACGGGTTCCGCAATGAAACGCAGGTGGTTTGTACCGTCCTGTCCCACGACCTCGAGAACGATCCCGACATCGTGGCGATGGTCGGCGCCTCGGCGGCGCTGACGATTTCCGGCATACCCTTCCTCGGCCCCATCGGCGGCGCGCGCGTCGGTTACGTCGACGGGCAGTACGTCCTCAACCCAACCCAGGATCAATTGACGAAGTCGCAGCTCGATCTAGTGGTCGCGGGCACGCAGGAAGGCGTGCTGATGGTCGAATCCGAGGCACATGAATTGTCCGAAGACGTCATGCTCGGCGCCGTGATGTTCGGCCATAAGCAGATGCAGCCGGTGATCGACGCGATTATCGGGCTGGCGGAGCGTGCGGCCAAAGAGCCGTGGGAAATGCCGACGCCGTCGCCCGAGGCCGACGCGATTGAAGCGCAGGTGCGCGACGCGGTCGCCGCCGATCTCGCCGCCGCCTACCGCGAGCGCAACAAGCAGGCGCGGAGCAACATGCTCGAAGCCGCCAAGATCAAAGCCGAGGATTTGTTCGGCGAAGACCTGACGAAGCGTCAGCACGCCGGCAACGCGTTCAAGCACCTCGAACAGGACATCGTGCGCGGCGCCATCATCAAAGGCGAACCGCGCATCGATGGCCGCGACACCAAGACCGTGCGGCCCATCACCGCCGAAGTCGGGGTGCTGCCGCGCACGCACGGCTCGG
>JASHUX010000431.1 GCA_030039775.1 Alphaproteobacteria bacterium
ATTTCGTCGACCGTGAAAAATCCGCAGGGTGCTGGATTGACGGTTCGCATCAATCTATACGGCCTGTTGGTGGAGCTGCTGCTCCTTCTGACCACGTTCGACAATCCAGCGTTTGGGCAAGACGACGAAGCAATGCCGTTCGTTGCATTTGACGATTTCGATCCCCGCCATCGCTCGGGTTGATCGTGCGCACGAGCTGAAACCCATGGGGTCCTTCGCGCTGAGTATAGCCCTGCTTCCGGAGCGCTTCGACCAGGGTCGCGTATTCGCCGTCGCCCAACGCTTCCGCGCGCAAATCAATGTCGAGCGTGCCGACATGCGGCATAGCGTCATTGTCGAGGAACAGCCACGGGACGGCGCTGCCAATGACAACGAATTTGCCGCGATAGCTTCCCAGAATTTGGCCGATCTCGACGAGCACCGACTTTACCGCCTGGGTTGTGCGGTCCGGATTGTCGGTCGCCGATTGCGGATCGGGAGCTATTGCGGCCATTGCAATTTTTCCTGACGTAGGAAGTCTGCGACGCCGAGCGCTCGCCAGACTTTGTTCGCACCGACATCGCGATCCCAACTTGCCTCCGTCAATAAGCGAGGGTTGCGTTGTCGTGGGATCGTGATTGCCCTTATAGTCCGCTAGGCCCAAATGAGGTGCTACGAGTTCGATGAGCAATGCGGTTTTGGTCACCGGCGGCGCTGGCTATATTGGCGCGCATGCCTGCAAGGCGCTGGCCAGGGCCGGCTATCAGCCGATCACCTACGACGATTTGAGACGTGGCCACCGCGAGGCGGTGCGCTGGGGGCCGCTGATCGAGGGCGACACGGCGGACGGCGCGCGGCTTGATGAGACGTTCGCGCGGTTCGAGCCGGTCGCGGTGATGCATTTTGCCGCCTACGCCTATGTCGGTGAATCCGTGCGCGATCCCGCACTCTATTTCCGCAACAACGTCGGGGGCAGTCTTGTGCTGCTCGAGGCCGCGTTGCGCGGCGGCGCGCCGCCTGTGGTGTTTTCTTCAAGCTGCGCCACCTACGGCAACGTCGAGATCATGCCGATCGCTGAAATGACGATTCAGCGACCGGTGAATCCCTATGGCGAAAGCAAGCTTATGGTCGAGCGCATGCTCGATTGGCTGAGCAGAGCCGGCAAGCTCCGTTACGTCGCGCTGCGCTATTTCAACGCAGCTGGAGCCGACCCTGACGGCGAGATCGGCGAGCGGCACGATCCCGAGACGCACCTCATCCCGCTGGTGCTCGATGCCATCCTCGGCCGCCACGAGCCGGTCTCGATCTTCGGCACCGACTATCCGACACCTGACGGTACCGCGATCCGCGATTACATCCATGTGCAGGATCTGGCCGAGGCTCACGTTCGCGCACTTGACTATCTGCTAGTTGGCGGGATGAGCACGCCGCTCAATCTCGGCACCGGCGTAGGCCACTCAGTGAAGGACGTGATCCGCGCCGCCGAGCGGGTGACGGGCCACCCTGTTCCCTCTCGCGAGGCGCCTCGCCGGCCCGGCGATCCGCCGATCCTAATAGCCGACCCAAGCCGTGCGCGGACCGTTTTGAATTGGCAGCCGACCCTGACGAAGTTAGACGAAATTGTCGCGTCCGCGTGGAAATGGCAGGAGCGCTTGGCCGACGGCTAGCCCGGCTATCCGATCGTAATCAATCGGCTGGTCGCGGCAGAAGCGCCCGATAGCCTGATCGACAGCCTCATGGGCCACAAGACCTGCAAACCCAAAGGCCCGCCGTTGGAGTTGAAGGTCAAGTACCTTGCACCGATCGCGTTCAAGGTACCGGATGCGCTATAAGCGCCGCCGCGCTCGCGTGACCGACTGCCTTCAACTCGGCCGACAGACCGTGACGCGCAAGAAGTCGCGGCGCTCGCGCTTTGACGTCCTCCGCCTCTCTCAACTCTTTGAGTTCGGCTTCGAATTTCTCGAACATCGGTACATGCACATCGCCGTCGAGCTCGCTGAAATAGGCGAGCAGTACCATCGCGTGCTTGATGCGCTCGATCATTGGAAGTTGTTCAGGCGACACGCCGTGAATTCAACGAACTCGAACAGCAGAACATTCTCGCAGCTGATCGCTGGGCTTTTGAACGTCGCCGCCGCGTCCTCCATGAAGCCTTCTTAAGGGGACTTCATCGCCGCATGTTCGATCAAGTTTGGCAATGGGCCGGCGACTACCGCACATCAGACAAAAATATCGGCATCCCATTTTATCGCATGCAACCTGAACTCCGGCAGACCATCGACGACGCTCGCTATCAGATCGACCATAACAGCTACCGTCCTGACGAAATCACGGTTCGTTTCCACCATCGTCTGGTTTGGATTCACCCATTCCCCAGCGGAAACGGGAACTACCGGATTGCGGCGGATGCGTTAATAATTCAAATTTGGCCATCCACTTGTCATTCGGTGCAGGCTGAGGCTATTTTTCGGTGAAGTTAAGGTAAGCGAAGAAGAAGCTGACCATAGAAGAAACCGCCAACATAAGTAGGTTAATTGATCGTTAAAGGACGGTAAGAAAAGAGGGGGAATAGAATTGGCGGCGGAAATCCGTTTGGGGGCCATCAGTCCGGCTGTGTTCTCTGCAATCGCGGTATTGGCCATTGCTCGTCTCGCTACAACCCAAAAATTCCTGCCCTTTAAGAGCCGGCAGTGATTCTTGCTGTCGTGACGGGGGATTGCTTGATGGTCACCTTCAAATCGAAGGCGGATCGTGGATCCCACATGGTATTCCATGAACAAAATGTTCTGGATTTCCGCCAAATCCGACGAAATAAATAAATGATACCGGGGAGGAACACTTTTCTGTTGTCGTGGGGTGTTCTGTTCTTTGGACAGATGTTGTTTTGCCGTGCCCTAGCCGGCGATGTCACCGTAACAATAGATCGAAAATATTCCGGAGCGTCATGCACATCAGGCTACATTGAAATCGACGGAAAGATAATTGCGTATACAGTCGAGCTCCCGTGGAACGGAAACAAACCGCTCATCAGTTCAATTCCCGTAGGCTCGTATTACGGCTTCCTGCGGTATGACAAATCCGATAGGTGGAGAATTCAATTAGAAGGAGTGCCTAACAGATCCGGGGTACAAATTCATACCGGGAACACCACCGACGATACGGAAGGCTGTATCCTCATCGGGACAGGCTTGAATAGTGATCTCTGCTCGCTCTCAGCGGGAACCAGCAGGCCTGCATACGCTGCGTTTAAAAAGGCCTTCTATGGTTCGGCGAATCCTGTCGAGACACCAGTCAAGCGAATTGTGGTGAAAGTCGAGGAAAAGGCCACTGCCGCTAACAGCGACGATCGCGCTCACCAACAGGATCAGTTCGAGGGGGAGTGGGTTGTAAGCGGGGCGATCCCAAAAAACGAATTTGGCGATCAAATGGCCATTCGCGCGACGGGTACCCTGAACGAGACCCATGCCACGTTTGTCAACGAAGTTACATTCACGGCCGGCGAAGATCGACGAGTAAAAGGCTGCTCAAACGACGTAATAACCGGTCGCTATATCGACAAAAGGGAATATAATGTCAAATTTGATCAGGAAAAAAAGCAACTGTTACTTAGCCCGGTCGGCACAGCGACAATATCAGCAGTGGACCCGCCGTGTTGGACTCCACAAACTTTTGCGACAGCCAATGTACGGCTTTTTTGGGATGGAAAAATACTGTCTGACGAACTGGGCGAAGATTATAGGCGCGTAAAGTCGATGAAATGATTGGTCGAAAATTCGTCGCAAGGGTCTTAACCTCATGAGCGCCGTGCGTCGATTGATGATTTCCGGCGTGCTCAGGGAATGCTTCTCGATTACGAATTTAGATTCGGTTCGGTTGATATGTGGCGACCCGGAAACTGGCAAACAATGACGTTGGTGTTTGATCAGTTGGAGCGGGTGTTTCATGGACAGTATCGCGCGCGGTTGCAACGGGTCGACCTGTGTAAAACCACCAACCGGAGTCGTTCAACGAGTAGTATGGCGCATAGCGCTCGGAAAGGTCCGCCACCGGCGCCACATCCGATCGCCGATTATCAAGAGCGACAGGTCTGCCATTGAGGCTAACGACGACGATGGCGTGGTCGACCTCGTCAAACACATCATGAACCACGACAAATCGTATCGTGTTTTCATCGACACCAGATTCGCGAAGCGCTAGGTATTTCGCGATCGCATAGTCTTCGCACTGCCCACCCCGCGCCAAAAATTCAAAAGGTGTCTCCCAATACGCTTGATTGCCCCAGTTTGATTCAGCCGGCACATAGGGAACGCGATTGAAGAAATCGTTGACGCGTTCGATTTTTTCCTCGAGCGGCAGACTAGCAAGCTCTGCG
>JASHUX010000432.1 GCA_030039775.1 Alphaproteobacteria bacterium
CCGCACGAACCGGCCTTGTCGCACGCGAGAACGCCGATCAGATCGGCTTCGTGCAAAGCGGGATACCGGTCGTTGAGGACTACTTATTGCGCTTTCTCGCGCTCGAGAAAACGCGAGCACTTGAAGCGGCCATCGCAATGAAAGCCGCGGCACTTCTTGTGGATACCGAGTCGGACCTGACATTGCGGCGGCGCGCATTAGCACTGCCGCTCCAAGAGCTCCGCGATAAGCAATTTCGATTTGAGGAGCTCTTGCAGCCTATCGAAGGGCGTCGTGCTATCACCCGTGACCTGCTCAAAGGAGAGCGCAGCCGCATCGGCGCCGAACTGGAAGCACGGGCCGAAGGACTGCGAAATGGGGCTCGTGGCAGCCTGTTCCCAATTGTCGATGAAATTGTCGACCGCGCGGAACCGGATGCAATCGACCGGCTCGCGACTGATGCCGTTTCGCCGGCAATTGTTGGATTTTTCGATACGGCTTGCCGCGAGATCACGGCGTTTTTCGTAGGGCAATCGGAAGTCGCGCTGAGGGCGCATCGTGCTCGTATTGATGAACTGGTTGCGGATGTCCGTCAGACGGCGGCGGACCTATTCGAGCTCCCGGTCACACCGATCGTCGAGGACGAGAAATTTCATCTTGCACAAGATCCATACTGGGTGAGTGAGCGGTGGGCCACCACCATTCTGCCCGACCTCCGCCCAATCGTTGATCGCTTCCTGGGTAAGACGGCACGAAGCGCCCGCCGCGGCGCGCGCATAAAAGCGCGGATCGATGGGCTGATCATCCGCAACGTGGAGAACCTGCGGTGGTCGATATTGCGCGGCCTCGACGACACGTTTCGGCGCGCGGCCGTAACGCTTGAGTCGCGACTCGATGATGCGGTCGCGCTGACGCGCGGCGCGATCACAAATGCACAACGCCTGCGTGAAACGCAGTCCGGGAAGATTGAAGAGGAACTGGCGCGCCTCGACGCAGGCATCATGGCGATCGAGGAGGCGCGCGCAACGCTCGCAAGTGCCGTGAAATCGGCACCGGCGTAAGGTAGCGGACCGTATGAATCTCGCCGAATACGAGAGCGCAAAATTCGAGCTTGCGGCAGTGATACGATCCGCAGTCATCGCCTCAGGTAGGGCGATGAGCGACGCACCCGACGGGGTCCGCGACCTATTTTCGCGGTTGGCCGACGACCGTTTCAATCTGGCCGTGGTTGGTCGCTTCAACCGAGGCAAGACGTCCCTCATGAACGCGGTTCTTGGGACGACGCGACTACCAACGGGGATCGTGCCGCTCACCTCGGTTATCACCGCGGTAAGTTACGGCTCGCATGAAGAGGTCTTTATCGAATTTGAGGGCAACCGGCTGCCGTTCCGCATCCCCCTCGAGCGGCTTTCGGAGTACGTGACCCAGGAGTGCAATCCCGGCAACGATAAACGAGTAGCCGTCGCATCCGTTCGGCTGCCCTGTGAACTCCTTCGACGCGGCTTTTATTTCGTCGACACCCCGGGGATCGGCTCGTCAATTCGAGAGAACACGTTCACTACGGAGAGGTTCTTACCGGATGCAGACGCCTTCGTGCTGGTAAGCAGCTATGACAGTCCGCTCTCCGACGAGGAAACAGCCCTCCTGCGGCACATCGTTCCGACAGGAAAGAGGCTGTTCTTTGTCCTGAATAAGCAGGACATCGTGAGCGCGGAAGACGGAAGACGGGTTCGAGACTACGTCCGTACGCGGTTACGCGAGCTGTTTGGGCCCCTTGCACCGAGCATGTATTCGGTTTCCGCTCTTGATGCCCTGAAGGCCGACGCGGACGGGTTGACGCGCGCCGACAACGGCGTTGCCCAATTGCGCGATCGCCTCGTGGCGTTCTTGATCGCCGAGAAACAGAGTCGCTTTCTCGTGAATATGGTTGATCGGATGGCCACCGTGATTTACCCGTTGCCGAACTCCTCGGCGGCAATTGCCCGCTTGAACGAACTACGACGGCACCTGCAGAAACATCCTGACGATGGCATCGAGACGGTCTCGCGGCCGTTCTCTGACGAGAGGCGTATTTCGACCTGCACGATTTGCGGCCAAATCGAGCATCAAGTGTTTTCGTTTCTCTCGAAATTTCAATACGACATCGCCTTCGACGAACGGGTGAGGGCCGATCTCGCGGAACGCGGCGGTCTGTGCGCATTGCACACATGGCAGTACCACGGGCTTGCATCACCGCTTGGCGCGTCCATTGGATTTTCATTGGTACTGGATCGGATGGCGGCCCGGCTGAGGAGTGTCACTGATCCGCTCGCGCCGCACATCGAGAAACTTCGCGTCGCTGAGGATCGCTGTCCAGTGTGCCAGGTTCGGGCCCAGGCGGAACGGCGGGCGGTTGTAGATGTGGCAGCGAGTTTCAGAATGCATGTCGAGACGCCATCGATGCCGACCGTGTGCCTCGCGCACGTCGGTCTCATTATCGACGAGCTCAAAGATGCCGTTATCGCGCGCCGACTGCTGGCGCACGAGGCGGAATTGTACGAGCGCCTTTCGGAAGACATGCGCCGGTATGCGCTGAAGCTCGATGGTGTGCGCCGGGACCTCACCAGCGAGGGCGAGCAGGTTGCCGCCACGCTCGCGCTTAGCTTGCTCGCAGGAAATTACAGCGTGAACGCCGCGCGCAAGGCCGGCTAGGCTTGATCTCGAAGCGGGTTGGGCACAAACAATATCGCATGCCGGTCGACGATGACCCGAACCGCCGAGAACAAAAGCAGTTAGAACGCGCCGATTGGATCGCTCGGGTGGGCGTCGGTCGCAATCATTCGGTTGATAAAAACAAACAATCCGCGTGGGTGACACGGTAAGGAATGGTAGCCACGATCGTGGGACGACCGAACGTCGCGATTGTGTTTTTTTATCGCCATCGTGGTCTGACGGCGGCGCGAACGTTGATGCCGACATAATCAAAGCCGCGCTCAAGCCCTGCGATGATGGCAATCCCAAGAATCATACCGGCGATGGTATCGCTCAAAAAATGGTACCCACCGACTATTCGGCTACCGGCAACAAGAGTGGCCGCGAGAAAAAAACTGACGCGATAGCTGGGAAAAAACGCTGAAAACGCGGCCGCCATAGCGGCGGCGACCGCCGTGTGCGCCGAGGGAAAGGAAGAAAAATCCGGCAGCATGCTGAGCGGGTGGAAGACATAAATGCCACGTTCGAGATAGAGGTGTGGCCGCGAACGCCCGAACAGTGCCTGGAGTCCCGTTGCGGCAAACCAGGGAATGAGCGCTCCGAGCAGGATAAAGATCGCACGGTAGAGAAGGATGCGTTGTACGACCTTAAATTCGGTGTTCACGAGAACGATCGCCCAGAATAGGAGCAAGGCGACCGCCAGACCGACATAGGGAAGGGGGAGACCGAGAATGCTTACGCACTCCGCCACATTGAGGAACGGTGCGTCGGATTGAGCGCGCAAGAACGTTTCGACCGGACGGTCCCACACATAGATTGCCATGATGACGGTGCCGACCAGCGCGAGCAGGCCAACCGTCAACAATATCGCCCGTTCGGCCTCCTCCTTGATTGGCACGGCCTAACCCCCGTCCGTTGCGATTAGCGGCACGTCGCGGTCCAATGGACGATCCTTTTTTCTGGCACGAGATCCTTGAGGAGTTCCATGACGGCGGTCGCAACCGCCGGTTCGTCGAAGAATTCAATAACGAGCGGAAGATCGACCATGATCCGTAGGATGTCGGCGGCGTGAACTTCCCCGCGCTCGCCAAAGCCGGCAATACCGCGGAAGACGGTCACACCGCGCACGCGGTGCTGGTCATGCAGAATGTTCAGAATCTCCTGCATCAGGGTCTTGCGATGCCCGTGATCCGCTTCGCTCAGATAGATGCGAACGACCGTCACCTCGGATGCCAACGGCTATCCTTCCCTGGTCAAATGGTACGGGCGATATACGCGCCCAGCACCGCCGCCCCAATGCCAAGGGCGTTCGAGAGAGCGACGTACAGAAGGCTTTTGCCACCTCCCCTTGTTCGGCGAGCAGCAACGTCTCCATGGCGTAGGTGGAAAAGGTGGTGAAGCCCCCAATCACGCCGGTCAGAACGCCAATTCGTACATACGGAGGAACCGTGAGTCGCTCGAGGGTCTCGATAAAAAGGAACCCCATGAGAAAGGCCCCGAGCACGTTGATGGACAGGGTCGCATACGGAAAATCGCGTCCGTAGATCGACTGGACCAGATTGGTCATCGCATAGCGCGCCCAACAGCCAAAGACACCACCAACCGCAATAGCCAAATACACACGCATTCAAATCCGCGAAGCCGCACCTCATAACAACGTAATGAACAAAATAATGATGAGCAGCGCGCCTATCAGCGAGAGATAGAAGTTGAGACGCCCTGACTGGATGATCCGCAATCGTTGGGCGATCGAAACAACGGTACGCTCGAGCGGCGCAAACAGGTGCGGTCCGAAGATCGGCGCCACCTCGTGCGTGAACACAAGACGGCGAATGAAGTAGGGATGGCCGTTGCCTTCGCGTGCGGTTTCCCGTTCGGTTTCCTCAGTCGGGCGATAAATGAAGCTGTAAAACGTCCGCAGGGCGTTTGAAAAGGTAAGCGCGGTGGTCGCGGCATGTGCGGCGTCCTGAGAACGGCCGCCATACCACACGGGGCTCGTGCGCACGCGCCGCCTCATCGATAGAAGCAACACACCCAACGGCAGGAGCGCCAGTAACGGCATCGCAATGACGAGTTTGCTTGGCGAAATAAAGGCGAACGTCCCGTTCAGCCGGATGGGGGCGCCGGTTGCCGGCACGAGAAGCCAGCCGACATGCATCTTCTGAACGGCATTCGCCGCCATGCCGGTACCGTCGAGGCCAACGAGCCACACCGGCATGCCAACCGCGAGCGCCAGCACGAGGAGACCCAAGACTCCAACCGCGACGGCGTTTCCAATCGGCACGGGCGGCGTGTCCCGCTTGCCGCGGCCCAGCAGCCCGACCCCGAACACTTTGACGAAGGTGGCAAACGCGATCGCGGCCGTAAGCGCCAACCCCGCGCCGGCAAGCGCCGCCGTGAGGCGGCTCGCGAGATTGACCAAATGGAAGCCTTGGAAGAAGGTCTGGAAAAGGTACCACTCGCTCACAAAACCGGCTTGCGGCGGCATCGCCGCAAGGCTCATCGCGCCAAACAAGGCGCCAAGGCCGAATATCCAAGAGCTGCGCCGAAGCACGCCGCTTTGCACGATGGCGTAGGTCTTGCACGCGCGAAACACACCGTCGGCGGTAAGAAACATCGCCCCTTTGGCAAGTGCATGGCCGCCAAGATGTAAGAGCGCGA
>JASHUX010000433.1 GCA_030039775.1 Alphaproteobacteria bacterium
AGGCGTGGTGCGGAAGATCGCCTACCTTGGCATGGACGCTCACAAGGAAGTGGAGCCGAACCCCGACAAGACGCCGGCGCCCGGACGCGAATTCACCATCCTGGAACAGCTGATCGGCAATTTCGGACGGTTCAGCGCGCCCGATACCGGCGGCAATGGCGGCGGGCCCAATCCCAACACCGGCAACCACTGAGAAAAGCATGTCGTCATGCCGCTGCTGAATTTCGGTCAGCCGGTCGACGGCGTGATCCAGATGGCCTATGTCGTGCCCGACATCCGCCAGGCGATGGCGGACTGGACGGATCGGCTGAAAATGGGCCCCTGGTTTCTGTTCGACCCGTTCCAGCCATTGACACAGCGCTATCGAGGCGAGCCGACCGATCTCAGTATCTCGATCGGCATGGCCTACGCCGGGCATATGCAATTCGAACTGATCCAACAAAACAACGACGCGCCGTCGGTGTATATGGAGACGGTGAAGAAACGCGGCTATGGCTTCCACCATTGGGGCGTCTCGGCGCCGGATTTCGACAAGGCGCTCGCCGCGCAACGGGCGAAGGGATACGAGCTCGCGTTCTATGCCGAACCGGATCGCGGCATTCGCGTCGCCTACATGGACTGCACCGCCGATCTTCCGGGTTTCATCGAGTTGATCGAAACCGGCCCGGCGGTCGAGGGATTATTCACCATGATGTATCAGGCGGCACTGGGATGGGACGGAAAGGAGCCGGTGCGCACCGTCGCGCCGCCGGCATAGCGATGTTTCGACGCGCGTTGATCGCTCTCCTGCCGCTGGTCGTGTGGTGCGGCGCCGCGTGGGGCCAGACCTGCGACGCGCCCGGGCCCGGCATCGGACCGGGTTCGGCCGAGGGAATCGTCGGCGCGGCGGGCGCGTTCGGGGGAACCTGGCTGGGCCGGTGGCCGGTCGCGGTCAAGGGTCACGTCGAGCCGATTTGCGCCAAGCTTTATGTTCAAGTCGCCAGCGATCAGATCGCCACGGTCGAGCAATGCACCGGCTCCAATAGCGAGACGCACCGCAAAGCCGAGTGCAAGCGCTACTCAGCGCAGATCAGCGATAACGTGATGACCTTCACCGACCCGCAGGGCACGGTCTACACCTTCACCATCGCGGATGTCGGCGGCATGAAGGGCGAGGCCACCACCGCCCAGCATCGCTCCGTGACGCTGTTCACACGGGTCAACTAAACCGCTTCCGCGGCGCCGTCCGGATGGCGCGCGCCATAGAGTTGCCGCGCGCGCCCCTCGAACGCGCTCACCATTCGCCGCACCGCCTCGCTGAACAGCGCGCCGATGAGAGTCTGCAGCACGCGCGAGCGGAATTCGAAATCGACAAAAAAGTCGATGATGCAGGAACCGTCTGCCTGCGTTTCGAATTTCCAGTGATTTTCGAGATAGCGGAACGGACCTTCGCTGTAGGCGACGTCGATCCGGGAGGGCCGGTTGAGCGTCACTCGTGATGTAAAGCGCTCGCGAACCATGCGGAAACCGATCAGAAGATCGGCGACGATGACGTTGTCCGTACGCTCACGGATGCGCGCGCCGGTGCATCACGGCAAGAATTCGGGATAGCGCTCGATATCCGCGACAAGATCGAACAGTTGGTCGGCGCGGTAGGGTAGATGGCGGCGTTCGGCATGCGTCGGCATCAGGTCCCGGCCGCCGCAAGTTGCGCCGCGCGCGCCGCGCGCAGCTTTGCGAAATCCTCGCCGGCGAGGTACGACGAACGCGTCAGCGGCGAGGACGCGACCATCAGAAAGCCTTTGCCGAACGCTATCTGCTTGTAGGATTCGAACTCGTCCGGCGTGACGAACCGATCGACGCGATGATGCTTCGGCGTCGGCTGGAGATATTGGCCGATAGTGAGGAAATCGACGTGCGCCGCGCGGAGATCGTCCATGACTTGAAGCACCTCGGCCTTGGTTTCACCAAGACCGACCATAAGCCCGGACTTGGTGAACATCGCCGGATCGAGCTCCTTGACGCGATCCAAGAGGCGCAGCGACGCGAAATAGCGCGCGCCCGGCCGCACCTCGCCATAGAGGCGGGGCACCGTCTCAAGGTTATGGTTGAACACGTCGGGCCGGGCCGCGACCACCGCTTCGATCGCGCCGTTCTTCTTCAGGAAATCGGGCGTCAACACCTCAACGGTGGTGTTGGGCGCGTCGCGGCGGATCGCCTCGATGGTGCGGACGAACTGGCCCGCCCCACCGTCAGGCAGATCGTCGCGATCGACCGAGGTGACGACGATGTGGTTGAGGCAGAGCTTCGCCACCGCCTCGCCGACGCGCGCAGGCTCGTGCGGGTCGAGAGGGTCGGGCCGACCGGTCGCGACGTTGCAGAACGTGCAGGCGCGCGTGCAGACGCTGCCCAGGATCATCACCGTGGCGTGACGCTCTTTCCAGCACTGGCCGATATTCGGGCACGCCGCTTCCTCGCACACCGTGTTGAGCTTCAAGGTGCGCATCAAATCGCGCGTCTCGCGGTATTCCGGCGAGTTGGGCGCCTTGACCCGGATCCAAGGCGGCTTCGGCGGCGCCGGATTATCGGGCCGGTGCGCCTTCTCGGGATGGCGAAGCGCAACGTCGCTCATGTCGTTAGATGTGGAGCGCGCCGGTGAAGGCGGCAAGCACCGACTCGTGCATCATTTCGCTCAGGGTCGGATGCGGGAAGACGGTGTGCATCAACTCCTGCTCCGTCAGCTCGCCGGTCTTGGCGATGGCGAAGCCCTGGATCAATTCGGTCACTTCGGCGCCGATCATATGCGCGCCCAAGAGTTCGCCGGTCTTGGCGTCGAACACGGTTTTGACGAAGCCTTCCGGTTCGCCGAGCGCGATCGCCTTGCCGTTGCCGATGAAGGGAAAGCGGCCGACCTTGATCTCGCGTCCCGTCGCCTTCGCGGCCTTTTCGGTTAGGCCGATGCTGGCGACCTGCGGCCGGCAATAGGTGCAGCCCGGCACGTTCTTCGGGTCGAGCGGATGCGCGGTGTTGAGACCAGCGATGTGCTCGACGCAAATCACGCCCTCGTGCATCGCTTTATGCGCCAGCCACGGTGGCCCCACCAGGTCGCCGATGGCGTAAAGGCCGGGCTCCCCGGTCGAGAGCCACTCGTCAACGATGACGTGGGTCTTCTCGACGCGTACCTTGGTCTTTTCGAGGCCGATGTTCTCGACATTGCCGACGATGCCGATGGCGAGCACCACGCGCTCGCCCGTGACCTCGCTGGTCTTGCCGCCTTTTTCCAGCGTCGCCGTGACGGAGTCCTTGCCCTTCTTCAGCGCCTTGACGTTGGTGCCCACGTGAATCGTCATGCCCTGCTTTTCGAATTGCTTCTGCGCGAACGCCGACACTTCGTCGTCCTCGACCGGCAGGATGCGGTCCAGCACCTCGACCACCGTCACCGTCGCGCCCATGTCGCGATAGAAGCTCGCGAACTCGATCCCGATGGCGCCCGACCCGATCACCAATAGCGATTTCGGCATGGCCGGCGGGATCATCGCCTCATTGTAGGTCCAGATCAGCTTGCCGTCCGGCTCAAGCCCTGGCAGCGAGCGCGCCCGCGCGCCGGTGGCGAGGATCACGTTCTTCGCCTGATACTCGCCGACCGCCTTGCCGTCCTTGGTGACGCCAAGCTTGCGCGAACCAACGAGCTGGCCCTGCCCCTCGATCACCGCGATCTTATTTTTCTTCATCAGGAAGCCGACGCCGTCGGACAATTGCTTCGCCACTTTGCGCGAGCGCTCGACGACTTTCTTTGGATCCAAGGAGACGTCCTTCGCCGACAGGCCGTAGGCGTCGGCGTGCTTCATGGCGTGATAGATCTCGGAACTGCGCAGCAGCGCCTTGGTCGGGATGCAACCCCAGTTGAGGCAAATGCCGCCGAGCCTGTCGCGCTCGACAACCGCCGTCTTCATGCCGAGCTGCGCCGCGCGGATCGCCGCGACGTAGCCGCCCGGCCCGCCGCCAAGGACGATGGTGTCGAAGGAATTTGGAGCGTCAGCCATTACGGCCTCTTAAAGGAGGAGAATCGAGGGGTGCTCGATGATCTTCTTGAACTCGGCCATGTATTGCGCGCCGACCGCACCGTCGACGACGCGGTGATCGCAGGCCAGCGTGCAGCTCATCACCGTGCCGACCGCAAGCGCGCCGTTTTTCACCACGGGACGCTGCTCGCCGGCGCCGACCGCAAGGATGCAGCCATGTGGCGGGTTGATGACAGCGGCGAAATCCTTGATTCCGTACATGCCGAGATTGGACAGCGAGAACGTGCCGCCCTGAAACTCGTTGAGCTTAAGCTTGCCGGCGCGGGCACGGGTGCCGAGGTCGCGCATCTCCGCCGAGATGTCGGGCAGGCGTTTGGTGTCGGCACTCTTGACGATCGGCGTGATCAGCCCGTCATCGAGCGCCACCGCGACCGCGATATTGACCTCGCTCCACAGCAGGATCGCGTCGTCGCTATAGGACGCGTTGGCGCGCGGAATTTTGCGCAACGCGAGCGCCGCCGCCTTGATGACGAAATCGTTGACCGAAAGCTTGACGCCGCCGGCCTCGGCCAAGTCCGACCGTACGCGCATCATCGGATCGATGTCGCAATCGATGGTGAGATAGAAATGCGGCACCGTCGTCTTCGATTCGACCATGCGCCGCGCGACGGTGCGGCGCATGCCGGTCATCGGAATCTCGGTGAACGGCGTATTGCCCGATAGCGCATAGACCGCCGCTTTCGATAGCGGCCCGCCGCCAGGCGCGGGCGGCGTGAACGGCGCCGCGGCCGGCGGGCGCTTTGCGCCGCCGCCTTTGAGCGCGGCCTCGACATCGTGCTGCACGATGCGCCCGTGCGGTCCGGTGCCGTTGATGGCGCGCAGGTCGACCTTCGCCTGCTCGGCCAGACGCCGCGCGAGCGGGGATACAAAGATGCGGCCCCCCTCACCTTGCGCCGCTTCGCGTCGCTTTCCCTCTCCCGCCTGCGGAAGAGGGGTAACCGAAGGCGTAGGCTTCGATGGGGTGAGGGCGGGTGCCGACGAAGCGGCGGTCACCGGCTTTGTTTCGGCCTTCGGCGCGGCCGGCGCCGCGGGTTTCGGCGCCACCGGCGATTTTGGCACCTTCGCGAGCGCGGATTTATCTTCGCCCTCTTCGAGCAAGATCGCGATCGGCTGATTGACGGCGATATTCTTGGCGCCTTCCGGCACTAGAATCTTGCCGAGCGTGCCTTCGTCGACCGCTTCAAATTCCATCGTCGCCTTATCGGTCTCGATCTCGGCGATGACGTCGCCAGCCTTCACCGCGTCGCCCTCTTTTTTCGACCATTTGGCGAGCTTGCCTTCGGTCATCGTTGGCGACAGCGCCGGCATCAAGAGTTCAATCGGCATGGCGGGCGCTCAGCGATACGCGGCCGCCTTGGCGGCGGCGATCACATCATCGATTTGCGGCAACGCAAGGCGTTCAAGGTTGGCGGCATAGGGCAGCGGAACGTCTTTCGCGGTGACGCGCGCGGGCGGCGCGTCGAGATAGTCGAACGCTTGCTCCATCATTAATGCCGCGATCTCGGAGCCAATACCGGCATAAGCCCAGCCTTCCTCCACCGTGACGACGCGATTGGTCTTTTTCACCGAGGCGACGATCGTCTCGGCGTCGAGCGGACGCAGCGTGCGCAGGTCGATCACCTCGGCGGAGACGCCTTCTTCGTCGAGCTTTGCCGCGGCGTCGAGAGCGACCTGCACCATGCGCGAGAAGGCGAGGATGGTGACGCCGTCGCCGGGGCGCGCGATACGCGCCTTGCCGATCGGCACCGTATAGTCGTCGGCCTCCGGCACCGGGAAGGTATGGCCGTAGACCAATTCGTTCTCGAGGAAGATCACCGGGTTCGGATCGCGGATCGCGGATTTGAGCAACCCCTTGTGATCGGTGGCGGTATAGGGCGCGATCACTTTCAAGCCCGGCACATGGGCGTACCAGCTCGAATAATCCTGGCTGTGCTGCGCGGCGACGCGGGCGGCGGCGCCGTTTGGACCGCGGAACACGATCGGGCAATGCATTTGCCCGCCCGACATATAGCGCGTCTTCGCGGCGGAATTGATGAGCTGATCCATCGCCTGCATGGCGAAATTCCAAGTCATGAACTCGACGATCGGCTTCAGGCCGCCGAAGGCGGCGCCGATGCCGATGCCGGTGAAGGCATGCTCGGAGATCGGCGTGTCGACAACGCGGCGCGCGCCGAATTCTTCGAGCAATCCCTGGCTGACTTTGTAGGCGCCCTGATATTCGGCGACTTCCTCGCCCATTAGGAACACGGTGTCGTCGCGGCGCATTTCTTCCGCCATCGCGTCGCGCAGCGCCTCGCGCACGGTCAGCGAGACCGTCGCGCCGGTCCATTCGATTTCTTCGGGTGCAGGTTGCACTTTCGGCACGGCAGGCGCGGCGACTTTCGGCGCGGGCGTTTCCGCCCGCGGCGGAGGCGATGCCTTGGCTTGCGCGGGCGCTTTAGCCGATACGGCGCCCGGTTTTTCATCCTCGCCGAGAATCTCGGCGATCGGCGCGTTGACGGCGACATTCTC
>JASHUX010000434.1 GCA_030039775.1 Alphaproteobacteria bacterium
CGAGATCGGCGACGATGACCGCCCGCAGGGCGCCCGCCTCGCCGTCGAGGCCGTCGAGCTGATAAGGCGTGACCAGTTCGACCTTGCCCTGTTCCGCGAGACGTTTGAGCCGCGCCAACGAGTCGGGTGCCGCCCGGAATTTATCGCGGCGATGCACCAACATCACCTGCGCCGCGACCTCCGCCAGCGACAACGCCCAGTCGATCGCAGAGTCGCCGCCGCCGGCGATCACTACGCGGCGGCCTCGGTAATCCTCGCGGCGCTGAATCAAATAGAACACGCTCTTGCCTTCGAATTGCTCGATACGGTCGAGCGGCGGTCGGTTCGGGCCGAAAGCGCCGACGCCGGCCGCGACGATGACCGCGCTTGCCTCGACGGCATGCCCATCCTCGGTCGCGAGACGGAAACCGCCGCCCGCCAATGCGTCGAGCCGGTCGACACGATGACCAAGATGGTAGAGCGGGGAAAATGGCGCAGCCTGATCGCCGAGACGCGCGATCAGCTCGTGCGCCTCGATCACCGGGTAACCCGGAATGTCGTAGATCGGTTTTTCCGGATAAAGCGCCGCGCATTGCCCGCCCGGCATGTCGAGCACGTCGATCACGTGGCACGACAGGCCGAGCATGCCGCATTCGAACACGGCGAAAAGACCGACCGGCCCGGCGCCGATGATCGCGACATCGCGACGTGGAATCGTTTTCATATCGCCGCAGAATGGCCGTGACGGCGGCGACGCGCAATGCCGGATCGTGCTGTTTCCCCAGTGGTCGAAACGGCATAAGACAAAGGAATGGTGCGGCGCGTGATCAACCTTGCCAACGAAGCGGCCACGGCGCGGCTGGCCGCGCGGGTCGCGGGCGTGGCACGGACAGGCGACACGGTCGGCCTGGCAGGCCCGCTCGGCAGCGGAAAAACCGCTTTCGCACGGGCTTTTATTCGCGCCTTTGGCAACAGTGACGAAGAAGTGCCGAGCCCAACCTTCACCCTGGTCGAGACCTATCGTTTCGCCGGCCGGCCGACGATCTGGCATTTCGACCTTTACCGGCTCGATACCCCGGACGACGTCTACGAGCTGGGCATCGAAGAGGCGTGGGCGGAGGGCATATCCTTGATCGAATGGCCCGAGCGCATTGCCGCCCTGCTGCCGCCGGGACGGCTCGATATCGTGTTGGCCCCGGGCGACGCGCCGGAGCGGCGACGCGCGACGGTTTCCGCCGGCGCGCGGTGGCGGGAATTGTTCCATGACTGATCGGACTGTCCTGATCGACGATTTCCTGACGGCGCAGGGCTGGGGAGCGGCGGCGCGGACCCCGCTGGTCATGGACGCATCCTTCCGGCGCTACGTGCGACTGATCGACGGCAAGCGCCGCGCGATCCTGATGGATGCGCCGCCGCCACAGGAAGATGTCCGCCCGTTCATCGCCGTGCAGCGGGTGCTCCACGCGCTGGACCTCAGCACGCCCGCAATCTCGGCCGCGTCCGTCGAGCAAGGGCTATTGCTGCTCGAGGATTTCGGGGACGGGACCTACACGCGGCTCCTGGCCGCGGGCGAGTCCGAGGAACCGCTTTATACGCTTGCGGCCGATGTACTGATCGCGCTCCATAGCCGCTTCAAGTCGGCTCATGCGCCGGATCTGCCGGCGTACGACGACGCGCGGCTGTTGGACGAGGCGGTACGCTTCGTCGATTGGTATTTGCGTCTGGTGACCGGCGAGCCCGCGGCGCCGGCATTACGCAACGATTATCTCGACCGCTGGCGCGCCGTGCTGCCGAAGGCGCACGTCGGCCCGGCGACGTTGGTGCTGCGCGACTATCATGTCGTCAATCTGATGCGGCTCGCTGGCCGCGATGGTGTCGCCGCGTGCGGCCTGCTCGATTTTCAGGATGCGGTGCTGGGTCCGGCGACCTACGACCTCATGTCGCTGCTCGAGGACGAGCGGCGCGACGTGCCGTCGGCGCTGCAGCGCGCGATGATCGCGCGCTATCTCCAGGCATTTCCGGCGCTCGACCGCGACGCGTTCGCAGCGTCCTACGCCGTGATGGGTGCACAACGGCACGCCAAGAATATCGGCCAGTTCGCGCGGCTGAAGCTGCGCGACGGCAAGCCGCATTATCTGAAGCACATTCCTCATATGTGGCGGCTCCTGAACGCGGATCTGGCGCATCCCGACCTCGCGCCGGTGCGGCAATGGTTCGACGCGGCCGTGCCGCCCGAATGGCGGCGCATTCCGGACACGGTGACGGCGTGACCGTGCCCGAGACCGCGATGATTAAAGCGGCCGGCCTTGCTACGCGGATGCGGCCCATCACGGAGGCGATGCCTAAGGCGCTGATCGCGGTTGGCAGCCGGCCGATCATCGATCATGCCATTGACCGTCTCGTGGCGGTCGGCGTGAAACGCGCCGTCGTCAACACGCATTATCTCGGCGACATGCTGGCCTCGCATCTCGCAGGGCGCCACGACATCGAAATCGTGCTGTCGCCGGAGCCAGAACTGCTCGATAGCGGCGGCGGCATTTTTCAGGCGCTGCCTCGGCTCGGCGATGTGTTCTACGTGATCAATGCCGACGTGTTCTGGCTCAACGGAACGGTGCCGGCGCTCGTCCGCTTGGCGCGAGAGTTCGATTCGGCGGCGATGGATGGGCTGCTGCTGATGCAGCGCACAGTCTCTGCCGTCGGTCTCGATGGGCCCGGCGATTTCACGATGGACCCGCTGGGCCAGTTGCGCTGGCGCAAGGAGACCGAGATCGCGCCGTATTTCTTCACGTCGATCCAGATTTTGCACCGCCGTATATTCGACGGCGCGCCAGGCGGGAAATTCTCGCTCCATCCTTATTGGACGCGCGCAATCGAGGGAGCGCGGCTCTATGGCATCGTCCATGACGGCGAGTGGTATCATCTCGAGACGCCAAAGGGCCTAGCCGACGTCGAACGGCGGCTTGCGTCGCGGCGCATCGAGCGTTGAGCGATGGTCTTTCACGTCATTCCCGCGGAATTGCCGTTTCTCGACGCGCTGGTCGCCGGGATTTCGACACGCGCCGGCGACGATCCGTTGGCGCTGACACGAACCACCATCTTGCTGCCGACGCGGCGCGCGGCGCGGAACCTAGCAGAGGCATTTCTCCGTGCCAGCGCCGGCCGGGCGATGTTGTTGCCGCGAATGATGGCGGTCGGCGATCTCGACGCCGACGATCTGGCGATCTCGGCCGAGGACGGCGATCTTGCGATTCCGCCGACCTTTCCGCCCCTGCAACGTCAGCTCTTACTGGCGCAACTGGTGCTGAAACTGCCTCTTGGAGAGCAGTTGACGCCCGGCCAAGCGGTGCCGCTGGCGCGGTCGCTCGGCCAATTTCTCGATGCGGTACAGACGGCCCGCTGCGATGTGGGCGTGCTGAAGGAGCTGGCTCCCGATAAATTCGCCGAACACTGGCAGCAGGTGCTGACGTTCCTCGCCATCGTCACCGACACCTGGCCAGCGATCCTGGCGTCGCACGGTGCGCTCGACCCGGCCGAGCGGCGCAACCGTGTCGTGGCCGCCCGTATCGCCGCGTGGGTCAAGGCGCCGCCCCAAGACCCGGTGATCGCCGCCGGCTTGTCGGGCGGTATAGCCGCAGTTGGCGATCTGATCGCCGCGGTCGCGCGCCTGCCGAAGGGAGCGGTCGTGTTTGCCGGGCTTGATATCACCGCCTCAAGCCTGGAGGCCATTGCCGCCGACCCGACCCATCCGCAACAGCTTCATGCACGGCTGTTGGCGCGGTTCGGCCTGGTTCCGGAACGGATTCCGCCATGGCCCGGCTGCGGGGTGGTGACGCCATCGCCGCGCCGTGCCCTGGTTCGCGCTGCGCTGGCGCCGGCCAGCGAGACCGACGATTGGCGCCGGAACGCATGCTTCGGCCGGGATGCGGTCGCCGATCTGCGCCAACTCGATTGCGCCGGGCCACAGGAAGAAGCCGAGTTGATCGCATTGCTGATGCGCCAGGCGCTGGAAAACGAAAAACAGACGGCGGCGCTCGTGACGCCCGACCGCGCGCTCGGGCGCCGCGTCGCGGCGGAACTGACGCGCTGGAACATCGCGATCGACGATTCCGCCGGCGCGCCGCTCGACCAGACCCCGCCGGCCGTATTCCTCCGTCTGATCCTCGACGCGGCCGTCGAGGCGCTGGCGCCGTTGCCGCTGCTGGCCTTGCTCAAACATCCGCTGGCAGCGGGCGGCCTGCCGCCCGAGCTGTTCCGTGCCCGCGTGCGGCGTCTCGAGCACAAGTGCCTGCGCGGCCCGCGACCGGCGTCGGGACTGCTGGGCTTGCGCCAAGCGCTCCCGCTTGACGACCGAGACCTCGCCGATCTGATGTCGCGGCTTGACGGCGCGTTGCGGCCGCTGATTGCGCTGCTCGAAGCGCGCGACGCCGGACTGGCCGATCTGGTTGCGGCGCATGTAACGGCGGCCGAGCAATTGGCGCGCAGCCACGACGAAAGCGGTGCCGACCGACTGTGGCGCGAAGCGGCGGGCGAGACCGCCGCACAATTCATCGCCGAGCTCAACACGGCGGCCGCCTCCATGCCAGCGCTGGCGGGTGCCGACTATCCGGCGCTGTTCGAGGCGCTGATCGCGGGCGGGGTGGTGCGGCCACGCTACGGGCTGCATCCCCGTCTCGCCATTTGGGGTTTGCTTGAAGCGCGGTTGCAGCGCGCCGACGTGATGATCCTCGGCGGCCTCAATGAGAGCGTATGGCCGCCCCAAACCGAGACCGACGCGTTCCTGTCGCGGCCGATGCGCCAAGCGTTCGGCTTGCCCGCGCCGGAAGAACGGATCGGCATCGCGGCCCTCGATTTCGCCCAAAGCCTGGGCGCTCCGGTGGTCTGGCTGACCCGCGCCACACGGGTGGAGGGTGCGCCGACCGTGCCGTCGCGCTGGCTGCTACGGCTCGACACGGTGCTGCGCGCCGCCAAGCTCGACCGCGAGCTCGATGCCGCGACGGAGCCGCTGGCGTGGCAGGCGATGCTCGACGCGCCGCGGGCGGAATGGCGTCGCGCCGACCAGCCGCGCCCCTGCCCGCCGGTTGCGGCGCGACCGCGACAATTGTCGGTGACGCAGATCGAAACCCTGATCCGCGACCCCTACTCGATTTATGCCCGGTTCATTTTAGGGCTGGAGCCGCTCGACCCCATCGATGCTGCGCCCGACGCCGCGGCGCGCGGCAGTTTTATCCACGAGGCCCTCGAACAATTCCTGAAAGCGCTTCCCGATAACCTTCCGCGCGACGCCGAGCGGCGTTTGCTGGCGATCGGCGGGGCGCTGTTTGCGCCGTGGCGGGACCGGCCGGAACTCCGCGCCTTCTGGTGGCCGCGGTTCGAGCGCGTGGCGCGCTGGTTCGTCGAAACCGAGGCGGCCCGGCGCCAGCGCCTTGACGAAATCCGCAGCGAAATCGAGGGCCGGACCGCAATCGCGGCGCCGGCCGGCGAATTCGTGCTGAAGGCAAAGGCGGATCGCGTCGACCGGCGCCGCGACGGCGATCTCGCGCTCGTCGACTATAAGACCGGCAGCCTGCCGCGCGGTACCGACTGGGAGCTGGGCTACGCGCCGCAGTTGCCCCTCGAAGCGGCGATGGCTGAGGCCGGCGCCTTTCCCGGCATCACGGGACGCGTCGCAGAGCTTGAATTCTGGCGCCTGTCCGGCGGCGATCCCGCCGGCGAGATCAGGCCGCTCGCCAAGACCGCCGCTAAATTACGAGAACTGATCGACGAAGCGATCCCGGGCCTGCGCCGCCTCATTGCGGCCTACGACAATCCGGCGACGCCCTATGCCGCCGTGCCGCGCGGCGAATACGCGCCTCGCTACAACGACTATGCTCATCTTGCCCGCGTCAAGGAATGGGCGGCGGCGGACGGTGCCGAGGAGTAAGCGCGGGCTTGCCCTTGATGTAGGTCTGCACGACCGCGCGGTCGTCGCCGAGCGTCATCAGCACGAATAATTCTTCCTCGAGGTCGCGGACCGTTGCCATGCGATGCGCCATCGCGGACGTGGCGCGGGCATCGAGCACGACGAAATCGGCATAGGCGCCGGCCGTCAGCGTTCCGATCTCCGCGTCGAGGCCGAGCGCCGTGGCGTTGCCGCGTGTCATCAGATCGAACGCCGCGAGCGCCGACAGATTCTGACCCTGAAGCTGCAGCACTTTGTACGCCTCGGCAGCCGTTTGCAGCATCGAATAGGACGTGCCGCCGCCGACATCGGTCGCGAGCGCGACGCGAATGCCGGCCGACGCGAGACGCTCGTAATCGAACAAACCGCTGCCGATAAATAGATTCGAGGTCGGGCAAAACACCGCGACCGAGCGCGTGTCGCGCAACAGCGCCAGCTCGCCGTCGTCAAGGTGAAGGCAATGGCCCAATAGCGAACGCGGCCCCAGCAAGCCGGCGCGCGCGTAAACGGCAGTGTAGCTCGGATCGTTGGGAAAAAGACGACGCACCGTCGCTATCTCGTCGCGATTTTCGGCAAGATGCGTCTGCATGTAGAGGTCCGGAAATTCGCGCAGCAGCGTGCCTGCCGCCGCGAGTTGTGCCTCGGTCGAGGTGACGGCGAAGCGTGGCGTCACGGCATAGCGCTGCCGTCCTTTGCCGTGCCAACGTCGGATCAAATCGCGGCTCGCGGCGATGGAATCCTTGCCGACATCGAGCAATGCCTGCGGTCCGTTGCGGTCCATGATCGCGGTGCCGGCGATCATGCCAGCGCCGCGCGAATCGGCCGCCGCGAACAGTGCCTCGACCGAGGCGGCATGCACCGATCCGTAACAGCAGGCCGTGGTGGTGCCACAACGCGCCAGCTCGTCGAAGAAGAAATCGGCGTTGCGCGCCGCATGATCGGCGTCGGCGTATTTCTGCTCTTCGACGAACGTGTATTTCTCGAGCCACTCCAAAAGCTGTGCGCCGTAGGAGGCGATCACCTGGGTCTGCGGGAAATGGATATGCGTGTCGATAAAGCCAGGCAGGATCAGCGCCTTGGGGTGCTGCGCGACCGGTATGCCGACGACCCGCGCGGCTAATTCGTCCGCGCGTCCAACCGCTTCGATGCGGCCGTCGGCCCCGATGAGGACGATGCCGTCATCGATGTAGGAATAGCTGCCGGCGCCGCTCGCGCCGATGGGTGCGCGGCGGAAGGTCAGCAGGCGGCCGCGGATCGCACCGGCACCCATCAATCGACAGAAGATGCGAGCGTCATGCTGAGATGGGCCAAGGGCTTGCCGGTTTCCTTCGCCCAGCCGTTAAACGCGACTTGGACCTTGGCCCGGTCGGCCTTGCCCTTGGGCGTGCCGTCAAGCACGCCCCATTCGTTCAGCGCCTTCACCACCCAGTCGCTGAGGGTGAACGTGTCCTTTCCCGCCATGCGCAGGAATTGCGGGCCGGAGCCGCCGCCCAAATGGGCGAAGCGTTTGGCGAGGTCGTCCCACAGCCCGACGATGTTGTCGCCCGGCCAATCGGCGAGGTAGGCGCCGACGCCGCCCTTTTCGTCGGCCAGCGCAACCACCGCCGCGCCGTTGGCATGCACGGCCTGCAGCTTGCCCAGGTGGCGGATCAGCGCCGCGTTCTTCATCAGCCCTTCGATCGCTTCGTCGCTCATGGCGCGGACGCGGCGCGGATCGAAACCGTGAAACGCCTTCTCGAAGGCAGGCCATTTGGCATCAACCATGTCGTGCTTCAGGCCGGCGCGGAAAATCCTGAGCGCCATCAGCGACAAATAGCGGTCGTCCGGCACTTTCTTGAGTTCGGCCGCGCTCTTAATTTTGGGGATGCGGTGCTTAAACCGGTCCTCCAATTCTTTCGCGCCGATGCGCTTCAAAGCCGCTTTTTCGATTTTGGCGAATGCGACCATGCTTCAGCTCCTCAATTTTCCGCCGGTCGCCTTCTCGACCGTCTGGATCAGCTTTTTGGAAAAGCCGTCGATCTGCGCGTCGGTGAGGGTCGCGTCGGTCGGCTGCAGCCGCACGGTCACGGCGAGCGACTTTTTGCCGTCCTCAATGCCCTTGCCCTGATAGACGTCGAACAGCCGCACCTCGGCGATCAGCTTCTTGTCGACGCCGCGCACTGCGCGAAGCAGCGTCTCGGCGGCGAGATCGGCCGGCACGATAAAGGCGAAATCGCGCTCCACCGGTTGGAACGGCGACGGCCGCAGCAACGGCCGCGCCTTGCCGCGCCCGCGCGGGCTGGGCAAGGCACCGAGGTAAATCTCGAACCCGACAGCCGGCCCGTCGACCTTGAGCGCCGCCAACACGCCCGGATGAATCTCGCCGAACTGCCCGAGTTTTTTCGGCCCAAGCCTCAGCGTGCCGGCGCGGCCCGGATGATACCAGGCGGGGGGATCGGCGCCGACCTGGACATTCTCCGCCGCGACCCCGGCCGCCGCGAGCGCCGCCAGCGCATCGGCCTTTGCCATGAACGCATCGACGGGCTTGCCCGGATCGTCCCAACGCTTGACGCCGCTGGCGCCGACGCGGATTCCGGTCGCCATTTCGTCTTGGCCCTCCGGCGTGTCGTCGCGATATTGCGGCCCGATCTCGAATAGCGCCGCGTTGGGCCCGAACCGGTCGGCGTTGCGCTGTGCCGCGGTCAGAAGATTCGGCAGGATCGACGGCCGCATCTGGTCGAGGCCCGCGGCGATCGGATTGACAAGACGCAAGCTATCCGGCGCGCCACCGAACAGGGCAGCTTGATCCGGTGGGAGGAAGGAGAAGGTGATCGCCTCGATCAAATCGCGCGACGCGAGTGCGCGGCGTACCGTGTCGGCGCGACGTTGCGACGGATCGAGTGCGGGCTTCGGCAAATCCGAATCGCGCTTGAGCGGCAGCGCGGGAATGTTGTCGTAGCCGTTGATGCGCAACACCTCCTCGACCAGATCGGCCTCGCCGACAAGGTCGGCACGCCACGACGGCGGCCGGACCGAGAAGACTTCGTTGCCGCCTTCGATCGAGCAACCGAGCGCTTCGAGAATGCGGCGCTGTTCACGTACGTCGAGATCGAACCCGCCCAGCGTTTTGGTGCGTTCGGGACGGAACCTGATCGTGCGGCGCCATTCCGGCATCGTGCCAGCCGTGAAAATCTCGCTTGCTTCGCCGCCGCAGAGTTCGAGAACCAGCTCGGTGGCCAGCTCCATGCCGGGCCGCGTGAATTCGGGATCGAGGCCGCGCTCGAAGCGATAGCGCGCGTCGCTTTGGATGCCGAGCTTGCGGCCCGTCGCCGCCGTGCGCACCGGATCGAACAGCGCCGCCTCGATGAACACATCGGTCGTGGTCTCGGAACAGCCCGTCGATTCGCCGCCGATAACGCCGCCGAGACTGACGGCGCCGCTGTCATCGCAAATCACAGTCATGTCGCTGTCGAGCGCATATTCCTTGCCGTCGAGCGCCTTCAGTTTTTCGCCGGGCCGTGCGCCGCGCAAACGAAGGTCGCCCTTTAGCTTGCCGGCGTCGAAAACATGAAGCGGCCGGCACTGATCGAAGGTGAGGAAGTTGGTGATGTCGACCAGCGCCGAAATCGGCCGCAGGCCGATGGCGGTGAGACGGTCCTGCAGCCATTGCGGCGACGGACCGTTTTTCGCGCCACGCACCAGCCGGCCGAGGAACAATGGACAGGCCTTGTCGTCAGGACCGTCGAGATGGACCTTGATCGGCGACGGAAACTTGCCCGGTACCGGGGCGATCTGTTGCGGCGCGAGCGTGCCGAGGCCCGACGCGGCGAGATCGCGTGCGAGGCCGTACACGCCGAGACAATCGGCACGGTTGGCGGTGATCTTGATGTCGAGCACCGGATCGTCGAGACCCATCGCCGTGGCGAAACTGGCGCCGACCGCTAGGCCCGCGGGCAGTTCAATAATGCCGGCGTGATCGTCGGACAGGCCGAGCTCGTAGCCCGAGCACAACATGCCCTGGCTTTCAACGCCGCGGATCTGGCTCGCCTTCAGCACCGCGCCCGTGCGCGGGATCACGGCGCCGATCGGCGCGAAT
>JASHUX010000435.1 GCA_030039775.1 Alphaproteobacteria bacterium
CGCCCGATTTGTACCAGACGCGGTCTTCGTCGACGAAGGCCACCAACCCGCTGCCGCCACCGACCACCGCGCGGGCCATTTCCGCAATCCGGTCGAAGATTTCTTCCGACACCCCATAGAGAATGCGATAGCGACGCAGCGCCGCCAGGCGCTTCGGCTCATTCGCAGGGATGGGAAATGCAGCAGTCACGATACTCCGCCCTTGTAATCGGGACGGTAGTATCGGAAAGTTTGGTAAATGAGCGCTTAAGTTCCGCTACCGGGGCGGCAGCAGCGTTGTCGCTGCTCACGCGGCGAGGTAGTGGACGCTGAACAATTGGGCAGGGTCGGTCCAGCAGGCGACCGGCCGATAGCCGGCGTCGCGGGCCAGCATCTGGAAATCGGATACAGCATATTTCCAAGAGTCTTCGGTATGGATACCTTCGCCCTTGGCGAAATGGAAGCGGCGCCCGGCGACGACGGCGCTTTGGTTGGCCAGACTGCGGATATGGATCGCGACGCGACCTATCGCAGGATCGTATTTCGCGTGATGCGCGAAGCGCTCGATGGTGAAATCCGCGCCGAGTTCCCGATTCATTCGCTCCAGCAAGTTCAGCGTAAAGGCCGCGGTGACGCCGGCCGCGTCATTGTAGGCCGCGTCGAGCCGCGTCTCCTCCTTCTTGAGGTCGACCCCGATCAGCATGCCGCCGCCGGCGCCGACCATGACGCGGCACTGATCGAGAAACCGGGACGCTTCCGCCGGCGTGAAATTGCCGATGCTGGAGCCCGGAAAAAACGCGACGCGCCGGCCGGCGCCACGCTGCAAGACCGGCGGCAGAGCGATCGGCGTCAGGAAATCGGCGCAGACAGCGACCACCTGCAAATTGGGAAAATCGAGCGACAGATCGTCGGTCGCGCGCGATAGGATTTCGCGCGAAACCTCGATCCCGGCATAGGCGCGCGGCCGTTGGAGTGCACGCAGCAGCAGCTTCACCTTTTGTCCGGCGCCGCTGCCGTATTCGATGAGCGTCGCATCCGGACCGATCAGTTTGGCGATCGCCTTCGCGTTCGTCTTCAGAATGTCGATTTCCGTCCGCGTCGGGTAATATTCGGGGGTCTCGCAAATCGCCTCGAATAGATCGGAACCGCGCTCGTCATAGAGAAAGCGGCACGGGACGCGCTTTTGCGCGCGAGACAATCCGTCCAACACGGCGTCGCGAAAACTGTCGAGCTTGGGCGCGAGATCGTGGAACGCAACGGCAGCACCTGGCCTCATGACACATCCTCCGCCAAGCGGATACCGCCCATGCACCAGCGTGCGTTGGGCGGAAAGAAATTGCGATAAGTGACTCGCGCGTGACCGGGCGGCGTAATCGCGGCGCCGCCGCGCAGCACCATCTGGTTGCTCATGAACTTGCCATTGTATTCGCCGATGGCGCCGGCCAGCGGCCGGAAACCCGGATAAGCGACATAGGGGCTCGCGGTCCACTGCCAGGCTTCGTTCGTCATCTGGTGCAACGCGTCGCCCTGCTCGATCGCCGCAGTTTCCCATTCGGCCTCCGTCGGCAGCCGCTTTCCGGCCCAGCGCGCATAAGCGTCAGCCTCGTAGAAGCTCACGTGCCGAACCGGCGCCGCCGGATCGACCGGCTGGCGTCCCGCGAGCGTGAACACCGACCAGCCCGGCCCGTCATTGCGCCAATAGAGCGGCGCGATCCAGTCTTGCGCGTTGACCGTCGCCCAGCCTTCCGACATCCACAATTCCGGCCGCCGGTAGCCGTCATCGCCAATGAAGGCGAGGTACTCGCCGCATGTCACCAGGCGCGAGGCGAGGCGGAACGGTTGAAGCCAGACCCGATGCCGCGGCGTCTCGTTGTCGAATGCGAAACCGCCGCCGGCATGGCCGATCTCGCGTAATCCGCCATCGAAACTCAACCACTCAAGCGCCGGCGGCGTGGCCGCGGTCTCCACCTCGAGCGCATCATAGACCGGATCGATCGAGTTGCACGATAGAACGTGCAAAATGTCCATCAGCAGCAATTCCTGATGCTGCTCTTCGTGATTGAGGCCGAGCTCGACCAGCGGCGCCAGTCCAGTCCACGCTTCTTCACCCAGAATCAGGATTAACCGCCGCATCGCATTATCGACATGGGCGCGATAGCGCGCGATCTCGTCGATGCCGGGGCGCGACAGCAACCCGCGCGCGGGGCGCGGATGACGCGGACCCACGGCTTCGTAATAGGAATTGAACAGATAGCCGAAAGCGGGATCGAATGTGCGGTAGCCCGGCAGATGCGGCACCAGCAGGAAATTCTCGAAGAACCAGGTAACATGCGCCCGGTGCCATTTGGTCGGGCTGACGTCGGGCATCGATTGGACGGTTTGATCCTCGGCCGACAGCGGCGTCGCCAGCGTTTCGGTGTAGGCCCGCACTGCGTCGTAGCGCGCGGCCCACGCCTCCCGCTCACGGGGAACGCCCTTGTCGGCAACCACTTGCATCGAGTTCCTCCCGCTTTGCGGTGCTAGCCTAGCCGCAATGAAGCGTATCGTGAAACCGTGGAATTGCTATTACCCCTGGCGTAGCTGCCATGCACTGACATACGCCGACGACGGCAATCTGGACGCACTATGAGGTTGAACCCGGGTTTTAACCCCAGGTTCCAAATCGATATGCTACCGCACTCGTCAGGGGGGAGGATGTCATGGCCTGGGAAACGATTTTATTCTCGGTCGCGGAAGGGGTTGCGACGCTGACCTTAAACCGGCCGGACAAGCTCAACGCCTTTAACGATCAGCT
>JASHUX010000010.1 GCA_030039775.1 Alphaproteobacteria bacterium
GATCTGGCGGAATCCGAATTCTTCAAGCAGATGCAGATCATCCGCTCGGTCGCGAAGACGCTCGACATCGCCAATCCTTTCTTTCGCGTCCATGACGGCGTCGCCGGACCGGAAATTGAGGTAGACGGACGCGCCTGTATCAATTTCTCGTCATACAATTATCTAGGCTTCAACGGCCATCCGCGCGTGGTCGCAGCGGCGCGAGCGGCGATCGCGCGCTACGGCACATCATGTTCCGCCAGCCGCCTCGTCGCCGGCGAAATACCGCTTCACCACGAACTCGAGCGGAAGTTGGCGGCATTGCATGGCACGGAGGACTGCGTCGCCTTCGTCAGCGGCCACGCCACCAACGTCACGGTCATCGGCGCGATGCTGAGCAAGGGCGACGTGGTCCTCCACGACGCCTTCGCCCACAACAGCATCCAGCAAGGCGCGCAGCTTTCCGGCGCGCAGCGGCTCAGCTTCCCGCATAACGATGTTGCCGCGGCAGAGCAGATGCTTGCCGCACAACGATCGCAGAATCGCCGCGCCATGATTGTGATCGAAGGCCACTACAGCATGGACGGCGACATCGCCGATCTTCCCGGCTTCGGCGCGCTCGCCCGAAAATACGGCGCCTGGCTGATGGTCGACGAAGCGCATTCGGTCGGCGTACTCGGCGCGCGCGGCCGCGGTATTGCCGAGCATTTCGGCCTCGGTCCCGATGCGGCCGATTTGTGGATGGGAACGCTGAGCAAGACGTTCGCCGGGTGCGGCGGCTACATCGCCTGCCGGCATGACGTCGCCGAGTATCTCCGGTATTCGGCCGGCGGGTTCGTCTATTCCGTCGGCATGCCGCCGCCGATGGCGGCGGCCGCGATCGCCTCGCTCGACCTTTTGGCCGAAAATCCCGATCGTGTCGCGCGGCTCCACGCCAATACCGGGCACTTCATCGACGCCGCGAAGGCGGCCGGGCTCGACACCGGCCTATCGCAAGGCTACGCGATCGTTCCGATCATCGTCGGCAGCTCCATCGCCGCCGGGCGTTTGTCGGACGCGCTGTTCAAGGAAGGCGTCAACGTCCAGCCGATCCTCTATCCCGCGGTGCAGGAGCGTGCGGCGCGGCTTCGCTTCTTTCTATCGTCCGAACACACAGATAAACAGATCGAGCGCACGGTCGGTTTGTTGTCGGCACAATCCGCGGCGCTGAAGGCAAGCAAAGTGGATCTGTCGGCACTCGCCTCGACGCTTCAGCGCAATCACTGACGCCGCCGCGCGGCGGCGGATCATTTCTTGTCGTCGTCGGTCGCGAAGGTGGTCTTGTGGCCCCAGGTTGAGTCGTAGTCGCGCTTCTTGCTCTCCGGCAGAAATTGCTCCTCGATCTTGCGGATGTCGCCCTGCCCGACCAGCGCGCCGAAATCCGCCCTGCCCCATTTGCTGCGCTTGTTCGCCGCGTCCCACTCCTGCAACGCCGCGGTACCGCGTTCGCGAAAATCGTTGAGCACCTGCCAGGACGCCTGTAGGCCGGCCGTGGCGGCGATCACCGGGTAAAGCGCGATCTTCACGCCGAGCGCGCCATACTCCTCGATGGTCGGCGCCGCATCCTGGCCGCCCCAGATCGCGAGCACCGGTCCCGGGATGTCGCGGCACGCATTCCTGACGTCGTCGCGCGTCTCGACCGAGTTGAGCCAGACCAGATCGGCCCCGCCGTCCTTGATGTAGGCGGTGCCGCGCTCGACCGCCTCGCGGAAGTTGCTGCCCTCCGCGCCCAGAATGTCGCACCGCGCGCAGATCGCGAACGCCGGATCGAGCTCGTTACGCGCCGCGACCGCGGCCTTGATCTTCCCGACCGCCTCGTCGATCGGAATGCAGCGGCGTCCCGCGACCGTGGCCGATTTCTTCGGTGCCTCCTGATCCTCGATCTGCAACGCGGCAACACCGGCCCGCACGCATTCCTGCACCGTGTACCAGACGTTGACGGCGTTGCCGAAGCCGGTGTCGGCGTCGATCAGGATCGGAATGTCGCTGCGCGCCGCCATATGCCGCGCGTGATCGACGAGATCGCGCAGCCCAAAAATGCCGTTGTCCGGCACGCCGTAGAGGAAGGCCGAAAGCTGCGACCCGGCGAGGAAAAAGCACTCGAACCCGGCCATCTGCGCGAGGCGGGCATAAAGCGGGCTGAACCCGCCCGGCATCACGGTCACCCCGGGCCGGCGCAACAGCTCGCGGAATTTCAGCCGCTTGGCATGCGCGGCGTCGACGAATGCGTCGGCCATGACTTGCCCTCCTCCTTAAGCGCGTCGATCTCCGCGCCGAGCAGCACGGCGAGGCTCGACAAATACAGCCAGATGAGCAACGCCACGGTCGCGCTCACCGCGCCGTAGATCGCGCTATAGCCGCCCACCTCTTCGAGATAATAGGAGTACGCGACCGAAAACAGCAGCCACAGCGCCGTCGCCGTCGCCGAGCCGCGGTTGAGCCAGCGCTGCCCCGTGCGTTGGCGATGCGGCGCCACCTCATAGAGGCGCGTGAGCGCCGCCATCATCAGCGCGGCCAGCAACGGCCAGCGCAAATAATCGATGGCATGTCGCCAGCCATGGCCGACCGGCACCAGGTAGTAAACGATGAGCGGCGTTAGCGCGACCAACGCGAACGTGACGGCGACGAAAAACAGGATTGCAACAATCAGCACGAGGCCGATGCCCTGTCGGTACAACAGGCGGCGGTCGTCCTTGCGGCCGTAGACGGTGTTCAGCGCGGCGATCAGCGATCCGACCACCGCGCGTCCGCTGGTTACCGTGAAAAAAAGCGACAGTATTATCGCGACGCCGGGATGGTCCTGCTGAAAACGCAGGAAACCGTGAAGGTCCGACGACAGCAGCCGCACCACCGGATCGGGCAGCAGACCCGACATAAGGCTGAGATGATGCTCGATCGTGACAGGATCGGCGACCAGGCCATAACACGACAGCAGCACGCCGATGCCGGGAAATGCGGTCAGCAGGCTGAAAAAAGCGATGGCCGCCGCCGCGCCGGAGACATTGTCGGCGGCGCATTTTGCGCTCAGCGACCGCACGGTTGAGCCG
>JASHUX010000436.1 GCA_030039775.1 Alphaproteobacteria bacterium
GTGAACGTCAGCACGTCGGGGCGCGCATCGACGGCCGCGCGGTCAGCGGGTCCCGGCGGCGTGCCGTAAGCACCGCCGACAGCCGGCACGGGACGCCACGGATCGTGAACGATCAACTCGTATCCCTCGGTATCGGACGGACGCGGCAACAATCGTCCGTCAGAATCGTCAAGCGCCGCGCGGCCGTTGCCGGCAAGGAAAAGCGTGTCATGGTTCGCCGGCCAAGCGGGAAGGTTTCGCCATTGCCTAGTGCCCATGTCGAACAGGCAAACCGGGGCGTCATCCCGCGGCGCATCGGAGCCCTTGAGCCAGCGATCGAACCAGCGAACATGCAACGCGTCGATATTCGGGGCCGCGTCAGGCCCAAAATCGGTGCCGGCCACGGTTCTGGTCCAGGGAAAATGCAGCCACGGACCGATGACGATCCGTGTGCGCTCGGGCTGCGCCGCGGCGAAATGCCGAAATGCCGAAATCGTTCCGGGCAGATGGGAGTCGTACCAGCCGCCGACGAACAGCATCGGAAGCCGCACCCGTGACGCGACCGACGCCGGGGAAAAGCCGCGCCAATAGTCGTGATCCGGCGAATGGATAAGCCAATCGCCGTGATGGCTGTAACGCCCATAGCTCGTCATATAGTCGGGACGTGCGGCGATCGGGCCGCCCAGCGGCAGATTGCGCGATGCGGCGTAGAAAGCGTCGAAGGCGGCGCGGTCCCCCGCCAGCCGTGCGTTTTCGGCGGCCATCTGGGTCGCCCAGCCAAGTCCGGCGGCAAGGCAGAACGCGTCGTTTTCGTATGCCCAATCGCGCCCGATGTCCCAGCCGATCATCGCCGGCGCCAGCGCTTTGAGCGCGGGGCCGGCTGCAGCGGCGGCGAGCAGCTGGTTCGTGCCCTGATAGGAAAACCCGTACATGCCGACGGCACCTGAAGCGCCAGGCAGCGATGCCGCCCACGCAATCGCGTCAGCGCCGTCGGCCATGTCATCGACAAACAAACGGAAAACACTGTCGGACGTACCGCGCCCGCGGACGTCTTGAATGACCACGATATAGCCGCGTTTCGCATACCAGGAGGGATGAGCATAAGAGATTGTAGAGGCAATGCGCCGGCCGTACGGCTGACGCATGAGCAAGACGGGAAACGGACCGCGGCCCTCTGGCCGGTACAGGTCAGCGTCGAGGCGCACGCCGTCTCGCGTCCGCATCGACACGGTTTCCGGCGTCATCATCGCTCAGTTTTCGCGACCGACCGCACTTTCATGCCATTTCCGCAACAGCATCGTTTCGAGCGCGGATAGGCCGAAGAAAATCATCACGCCGAGGACCGAAAGCAGGACCAGCGCCGCGAACATGCGGGGAATGTTAAGTCGGTTCGAGGATTCGATAATGCGCCAGGCGAGGCCGGTTCCTGTTCCCGATCCCGCGACGAACTCCGCCACGACCGCGCCGATCAGCGCGAGGCCGCCGGAAATCTTCATGCCGCCCAACAGATAGGGCATCGCGCTCGGCAACTGCAAATACCGAAGCCGTTGCCAGCGCGAGGCATGATAGAGATCGAACAGATTGAGCAGATTGTGATCGACGCTCTTCATGCCGAGCGTCGTATTGGACAGGATAGGGAAAAACGCGACAATGGTTGCCAAGATCAGGAGCGCGCGCTCGATATGATCGAGACCGACCCAAATCAAAATGAACGGCGCGATCGACACGATCGGCGTCACCTGTAGCACGACCGCGTAGGGGAACAGGCTCATTTCGAAAAGGCGCGACTGCGTGAAAAGAATGGCGCCGGTCACACCCAACACTACGGCGACGACAAAGGCCATGCCCGTGATCTTGAGCGTGTTCCAGAGCGATGCGATCAACGTGCCGTAATCTTCCGTCAGCGCATCGACGATCATGGACGGCGGCGGCAGCACGAATTTTGGGATTTGCAACCACCGGACCAGGAACTCCCACAGTCCCAGGAATAGAATTCCAAGAAGGATGGGTATGACGATCCGCCAAGCTCGCGACGGACTATCGCCGGTGACGCCGGTCACGCTCATCAGTGATCCTCGCCCGCCGGCATTGCGCGCTTCAGCTCGGCCGACGTTACGCGGCAAAATTCGTTGTACACCGTGGAGGTGCGGAACGCCTCGGTGCGCGGGTAGGGCGCGTCGATCTTCAGTTCCGTCAAGATACGACCCGGCCGCGCGCTCATCACGGCGATGCGGTTCGATAGATAAACCGACTCGTATACGCTGTGGGTGACGAAGATGACGGTCCAACGCTGTGTCTGCCATAAGGTCAGTAAATCGTTGTTGAGCTTGAACCGTGTGATTTCGTCGAGTGCGGCGAACGGCTCGTCCATGAGAAGCACGCGCGGACGCACGACGAGCGCGCGCGCGATCGACACCCGCATCTTCATGCCGCCGGAAAGCTCGCGCGGATAATGCTTGGCGAATTTTTCGAGACCGACCATCGCGATCGCCTCGTCGACGCGGCCGGTCAGCTCGCTGCGCCGCATGCCGGTGAGCGTGAGCGGCATCGCGACGTTGTCGAACACCGTCGCCCACGGCATCAGGGTCGGTTCCTGAAACACGAAGCCGAGATGCCGGTCCGGCTCGCCCCTGACGTCGTAGTTGGCTTGGGGCCAATCGATGATCCCGGACGTCGGAGCGCCCAACCCCGCGATCATGCGCAGCAAGGTGGATTTGCCGCAGCCCGATGGCCCAAGGAGACTAAGAAACTCGCCGTCGCGCACGGCGAGATCGACGTCGGAAAGGGCGAGCGTTCCGTTTTGATAGGTCTTGGCGATGGCCTTGACGCGAATCAACGGCCGCGTCGACGGCGCTATCGCAGCTTTGGCGGGCTCGGCGATCACCGCACCTTCCATCACCGGACCTCAGGCACGAAACTGCGCATCTTGCCCGGATTCATCAACCCGTAGGGATCGACTTGACGCTTGAACCCGAGCTGATCGGAATCAGCGCGCTTGTGGCGAACCCCGTCCTCCAGCGTCACGACATGAGGATCGGCGATCGTGACGCCGCGCTTTTCGTGCGCCGCGAATATTTCGGCCAAGCGCTCGGGCGAGCGATAGCGGATCAGATGCAGACCGGCCGCCGTCGCGCGGCCGGCATAGCGGAGGAATTCGAGATGCGCGAGCAGCTCGTCGGGAAACAGCGCGTTGATCTCGCGCACCAACGCCAACACGCGGTCAGCCGGATACATCGATTGAAGGTAGGTGATGCTCCTGTCGACCTTGAGGGCCTGAAGAGTCGTGTGGTTCCAGGTCAGTTCATATACCGGCGGCAGCTCGCCGCCCTCGTCTCGGGACGGCGCGGTGTGGGTCACGCTGCCGCCGTGCCGGCCGGCGAGAAATTTGACCCAGCCCAGGAACGGTTCGGCGACCATCGCCACGACGATGCTCATTCCTTCCGGACATTGATCCTTGAACGGCTTGAAATACCCCGGTACCGGCCATGCGATCGGCGTCACCAGTTTCTTGACGATGCCGTCAGACAACGCGAGGCCCTGGCTGAAATCGAGCGCCGCATCGAAGTCGTCGAACGCAACGATCAGATCGAGCCATGGCCAAACCGGCGCCAGCGGCATTTCGAGCGCGGTGATGATGCCGGTCGTCCCGTAGCTGTGGTTGACCGCGAGAGCGTCGGCCTCGCGCAACTCCAATATTCGCGGTTGTTCCTCGAGCGTGACGATACGCGCGGCTTGAACGTTTCCCGGTTCGCGAAGGCCGCCGTAGGTGATCGACCCGATGCCGCCAGAGCCGCCGGCGACAAACCCGCCAATGCTCGCGGTGCGCTTGGTCGAGGGATGCATGCGCAGTTCGAAACCGCGGGGGATCGTTTCGGCGTCGATGTCGATCATCTTCTTGCCGGGCTGAACGCGGACGATACCGCCTTTCAGCCACTCGATGCCGTTCATCGCCATCATGTCGAGCACGATTCCACCCGCCAACGGCACCGCCTGACCGTAGTTGCCGGTGCCGCCGCCACGGGGCGTAAGCGGCACGCGATATCGGGCGCAAGCCGCGGCGACGCGCACGACATCCGCCTCATTGCACGGACAAACGACGAGATCCGCTTTTTTGTCGTTGAGCAGTTGCTTGAGAATCGGGCTGTACCAGAAGAAATCGCGTGACCGCTGCCGCACCAGTATCGGATCGTCGATGATTGGCACACCGTCGATCGCGTCGCGGAATCGCGACAAATCGTAGGTAGGCTCGGCAAGCGAGGTCGTCATGACTGTCGGCCTGTCGGGAGCAATTCCTGTACCAGCGGTGCGGCCTTCGGGCCGTTGCACGCAATGGCGCCAAAACAAGCAGCAGCTGATGGAGAATTAGGCATAAGCGGTGCCCAGCAGCACATGCCAATCCTCGTCGTCGATCGCCACTTCACGGCCACCGCGGATCAATTCGGCAAAATGGTCGTTTGGCACCATCAGCGTCATGCAATAGAGCCGGCCCGGTCCGGTGTTTTCGATCACGTGCTCCGTCGCCGGCGGCAACAACAAGCTGTCGCCGCGCCGCAGATTGACTTGCTTGCCGCCGCAATGCGCGATGCCCTCGCCCTTGAGGACGAAAAACATCTCTTGCGCCTTGGGATGCTCGTTCGGCGGCGTCTTGCCGCCGGGATCGAAGATCTCGATCGCGAAGACGAAATTCGCGCCGTCGCCGATGGGATCGAAAACCAGCACAAGCCGGTTCGTGTCGTCAGGCGATATCCTATAGGCGCGGTAGGCTTCGCGCGGCTTGGCGATCATCGCGCGGCCGCGGGACGGTCAAGTGCCGCAACAATTGACGGCGATTGCGCGACGAAACCGAAACATTGCTTGACGTTGTAGATAGTCGCGTCATGGCAATACGGCGGTGACGTGGTCGCGGCGCAATCCTCCACGAGAATGCAGTCGTAGCCGAGGAAATTGGCGTCCTGGAGCGTTGTCATCACGCATTGATCGATGTTGACTCCGCCGAACAGCAGCGTCGTAACGCCGAGATTGCGTAGGATGCTGTCGAGCGGCGTGTCCCAGAATCCGCTCATGCGATATTTGTCCACGCGGATGTCGTCCGCGGGCGGCCGCAATTCATCGACGATTGCGGCGGCCCAGGAATCCTTTTCCAAGACCGGCGCGCCGTTCCCCGGGAGGGGATCGCCAAGGCCCACGCCGATCCCGTTGGGCTTATAGACATGAAGTAGAGACGGGCTGAGATTGAGGCGGTCCGGCCGATTGCCCCAGTTCACCCACACGATCGGAACGCGCCGCTTGCGCAGGCGCGCGGCCAATCCACGCAGCGGCGCGATCGGGCGCCGCGCCGGCGCGATGTCGACGCCGATATGCGCCAGCCAGCCACCCGGCGCGCAGAAATCGTTCTGCATGTCGATCACGATTAGCGCGG
>JASHUX010000437.1 GCA_030039775.1 Alphaproteobacteria bacterium
AGCGTGCGGCGCGCGCGGCGCGCCCGCATCGTCGTCGCCAATCATGCGCTGGTGATGGTGCAGTCGGCGCTAGGCGGCCTCGACGATTCCTATTTGCCGACGCGTCTCGTGTTCGACGAGGGTCATCACCTGTTCGACGCCGCCGACGCCGCGTTTTCGCTGGCGCTCACCGGGCAGGAAACGGCGGAGTTGCGGCGCTGGATTTTAGGCGCGGAGGAAGGACGACGCAGCCGTGCCCGCGGGCTGAAGCGCCGGCTCGACGATCTCATCGGCGACGACAAGGACGCGGCGGCCGCGCTCGATCAAGCGATGAGCGCGGCGCGCGTGCTGCCGGGCGAAGGCTGGCTCGCGCGGCTGCGCGACAATCGCCCGACCGGGGCGTGCGAGGCGTTCCTTGTCTTAGCGCGTCAGCAGGTGTTGGCGCGCGCCGACCAGCGCGACCCGAACTATTCGCTCGAGGCCGATTTGCGCCCGCCGGTCGACGGATTGGCCGAGGCCGCCGAAACCTTACGCGCCGCGCTCGGACGCATCGCCGCGCCGCTGCGTGCTATCGCCAAATTCCTCGAGCAGCGGCTGGAAAAGGAGGCGGCCGAGCTCGATACCATGCTCCGCATCCGGATCGAAGCGATGATCCGCAGCCTGGTCCGGCGCGGCGTCATGGACCTCGAAGGCTGGCAGCGCGTACTCGGCGAAATCGGCGCCGAGGCAGACCCCGCGTTCGTCGACTGGCTCGCCGTCGACCGCTTCGATGGGCACGAGACGGATGTCGGCCTTTACCGCCATTGGGTCGATCCGACCAAGCCGTTCGCGGAACTCGTGGCGAAGCCAGCGCATGGCGTGCTGGTCACGTCGGCTACGTTGACGGATTCGAGCGGCGATGCCGTCAAGGACTGGGAAGCGGCCGAGGCGCGCAGCGGCGCGCCCCATCTCTCGAAGCCCGCCTATCGCGCGCGCGTGCCGTCGCCCTTCGACTACGCCAAGCAAACCCGCGTGTTCGTCGTGACCGACCTGAACCGCAACGACATGGCCGCGGTCGCCGGCGCCTATCGCGCCCTGTTCCAGGCGTCGGGCGGCGGCGCGCTCGGCCTGTTCACCGCTATCCAACGCTTGCGCGAGGTGCACAAGCGCATCGCGGCGCCGCTCGAGGAATCGGGACTGCCGCTATTGGCGCAGCATGTCGACGGCATGGATACCGCGACGCTGGTCGATATTTTCCGCGCCGAAGAAGATGCGTGTCTGCTCGGCACGGACGCCGTGCGCGACGGCGTCGACGTGCCCGGTCGCTCGCTGCGCCTCATCGTGTTCGACCGCGTGCCGTGGCCGCGCCCCGACATTCTCCACAAGGCGCGGCGCGCGGCGCAGCTCGGCGACAGCGGCGCGGTGCGCTACGACGACCGTGTCGCGCGCCTGAAGCTGCGCCAAGCGTTCGGCCGGCTCATCCGCCGCGCCGACGATATGGGCGTGTTCGTGCTGCTCGACCGGCAAATGCCGTCGCGGCTCCTCGGGGCATTCCCCGACGGCGTCGTCGCTGAACGACTGGGCCTTAAGGAAGTGATCGAACGGACGGGCGAGTTCCTGCGCCATCCGTCGCCTGCCATGCGCTAATCGCGTTGCCGTCGTCCCGGCTCGGCGTTAGCATTTGGTCGAAGTGAGGGACTCGCCATGACCGAAGCGACCGCGAAGACCAAAACCAAGACCTTTTCCGAACGCGCCGACGAGCTCGAGCATGCCGCGATCGCAGCGCTCGACCCGATCCCGCAACCCTCGGCGATCTATGTCTCGGCGGAACGCGACCCCACTCAGCCGATGCCGCCGCCACCGGCGAAACCCGGCCAATATTTTCTCATGGGCCACGACAAGCGCCTGTCGAAAATGCCCGACAAGCCGACGCTGGTCGATTTCTTCAAGCAGCGCTTCTTCCCGGCGACTCACGTGCTGCAGAGCGCGCGCCTTGCCAAGCTCGCGGGCCATCCCGAGAAGATCGTGCTCGCCTGTCTGCTGCACGACATCGCGATCATGGGCTTCATCCGCTGCGATCATGGGTTCTACGCGGCCGAGATGATCGCGCCCTATGTCGACGAGGAAATCTCCTGGGCGATCCGCGCGCACCAGGTGCTGCGCTTCTTCCCCGATCCGGCCAACGGCTATGAATATCCCCAGCAATATATCCGCCTGTTCGGCGAAGGGTATCGGCCTGAGCCGTATATTTATCGGCTGTACGAGAAGATGAAGACTCACAAATGGTACATGACGGCGCGGCTGATCACCGTGAACGACATCTACTCGTTCGATCCGAACGTGAAGCCGGTGCTCGAGGACTTCACCGACATCATCGGCGGCAACTTCCGTCAGCCCGAGGAAGGACTCGGCTGGGACGACACGCCGGCCTCGCATATCTGGCGGACGATTAATTGGCCGACGCGATTCCTTTGATTGCTTCGGTCGCCGGCGCGCGCGTCCGCGCGTTTGGAGCAACGCATTGCGTTGCTCGCGCCTAGCGGCGCGCGCTCCCACTTGGTCGCGAAAAAACAAAATTGACCGAGCTTCGGACGACCTGCGCTATCGCCGGCGGCGGGCCTGCGGGGGTAATGCTCGGTTATCTCTTGGCGCGCGCCGGCGTGCCGGTCGTGGTGCTGGAAAAGCACGGCGATTTCTTTCGCGATTTCCGCG
>JASHUX010000438.1 GCA_030039775.1 Alphaproteobacteria bacterium
CGCGCTCTCCTCGTTAACCGCACGTGACCGTAGCACGAAGCCGCCATTGCCTACACGGCGCGGGCAGGCCACATTACGCTAACAACCAACGAAGAACGCCTAGTGCTGCTTACCGACATTTTTGAGCACGTCCACGCCGCAATCGCGCATTACGGCTACGTGGCCGTTTTTCTCGGCATTCTGCTCGAGGATTTTGGCCTACCGACGCCGGGCGAGACACTGCTGATCGCGGGCGCAATCGGCGCGTCGCAAGGCGACCTCAACATTTGGTTGTTGCTGTTCCTGGGCTGGTTGGGCGGTGTGGTCGGTGACAATATCGGCTATTGGATCGGGTATAGCGGCGGCCACCAGCTGATGCTGCGCTACGGCGGGCGCATTGGCATCACCGACGATAAGCTGAAGCAGGTCGAAGGATTTTTCGCGCGCTACGGCGGCTGGGTGATCGTGTTCGCGCGTTTCGTCGTGGTCGCGCGCCAGTTCAACGGCATCGTTGCCGGCACGCTGGAGATGCCGTGGTGGCGCTTCGTGGCGCTTAATGCGATCGGTGCGGCGTTGTGGGTCGGATTTTGGGGCGGCCTCGCCTACGCGCTCGGCAAGCGATTTTATTTGCTGCAACGTCACATCATGGAATATCGCGCGCCAATCATCATCGTGATCGGCGTCGCCATCGCCATCGCCGTCGGTTTTTATCTGTGGCGGCGGTGGCGGAGCAATGCGAAGAAAGATCAGCCTACCTCCTAACGCCCCCTCCCCCTTGATGGGGAGGAAGAAATATCGAGTGGCAGCGAGATATTTCAGGTGGGGGCGATGCCGATGCAACGGAGAAATTACCCCACGCTAGCGCCCGTGCTTAACCGCTTCGTCCCGGATCGCGCTCAAGCTTCGCGCGGGATTGATGGCGTCGAGATCGAAACGGACGTCGATCAACGCCGGCTTGCCGGAATCGCGCGCCCGCGCGAACGCCGCGGCGAACTGCTCGGTACGGTCGACCGTCTCGCCGTGGCCGCCATAAGCGCGGGCCAGCGCCGCGAAATCTGGATTGGCGAGATCGGTGCCGACAGTGCGGCCGGGATAATGCATCTCCTGATGCATGCGGATGGTGCCGTAGGAATTGTTGTTGTTCAGGATCGCGACCAGCTTCGCCTTGTGGGCAACCGCGGTCGCGAATTCCTGTCCCGTCATCAGGAAATCGCCGTCGCCGGTAAAGCATAAAACCTGCTTATTCGGATGGCGGAGCGCGGCCGCGACTGCCGCCGGCAAGCCGTAGCCCATCGAGCCGCTGGTCGGCGCCAACTGCGTGCCGAAGCCGCGATAGCAGTGGAAGCGATGCACCCATGTCGCGAAATTGCCGGCGCCGTTGGCGAAGATCGTATCGGCGGGAACATTCGCGTCCAGCCAGGCGACGATCTCGCTCATTTGCACCGCGCCGGGATTTTTGACCGGCGCGCGCCAGGCGAGATGGCTGGCATGCATCTCGGCAGTGCGCGGCGCCCAGCGCGGCGCGGCAACGGGCGCCAGCGACGCGAGCGACGCGGCGAAATCGCGTGACGCTGCGGCGATGCCGAGAAACGGGCGATAGACCCGGCCCAATTCGTCGGGGTCGGGATAGACGTGAATCAGTTTCTGCTTCGGCACTGGAATGTCGAGCAGCGAATAGCGGCCGGTGGTGACCTCGCCGAGCCTAGCGCCGATAGCGACGATCAGATCGGCTTCGCGGATGTACGCGCCGAGCTTGGGATTGACGCCGATTCCGACATCGCCGGCATAACACTCGTGCGCGTTGTCGAACAAATCCTGACGGCGGAAGGCGCAGCTGACCGGAAGCTTATTGGCAGCGGCAAACGCTTGGAATTGCGCCACCGCATCCCGGTTCCAGGTCGAGCCGCCGAGAATTACGAACGGCCGTTCGGCTTGGGCCAGCGCGTCGCGGAAACCCGTCATCGCCGCCGGGCTGGGATAGCTGGACGCGACTTGATAGGGTGCACCGTCGGCGACCGACGCGGTGTCGGTCAGCATGTCTTCCGGCACCACCACCACGACCGGACCAGGACGGCCGTTGACCGCGATGTGGAACGCCTGGCTGACGAACTCCGGAATGGTCGCGGGATCTTCGACCTGCACCACCCATTTCGCGACCGGACCGAACATCTGGCGGTAGTCGATGCCTTGCAGCGCCTCGCGCTCGAGAGTGCCGCGCGCGACCTGGCCGACGAACATCACGAGCGGCGTCGAATCCTGCCGTGCGATGTGAAGGCCGGCGCTGCCGTTCATCGCGCCGGGGCCGCGCGATACCAGAACGATGCCGGGCCGGCCCGTGAGCTTGGCGTCGGCGTCCGCCATCATCGTGGCGCCGCCTTCCTGCCGGCACGTCACGAGGCGGATCGACGGCGTGTCGTAGAGCGCGTCGAGCACCGCGAGGTAGCTCTCGCCCGGCACGCAGAACGCCGCATCGACGCCGTGAACGACGAGCTGGTCGACGAGAATGCGCGCACCGGTGCGCGATGGAGCGCTCATCGCTCAGCGCAGCGGCGAGAACGCTGTCGGCGTGAGGATGCGGTTCTCCATCGCGGTCACTAGCGGCTGCATCTTGGCGAGATAGGCTTGCCATGCGGGGTTTGCCGCGAGCTCGGCGCGGCGCTTGGCGCGATCCTCCACGCTGTCATAGGCCCAGAGATGGACCACGGTGCTAAGCTGCCCGACCTCGGTGACGAAATAGCCGATCAGGTTGCCGAGCGTGCGCTTCTGAATTTCGAGCCCTTCCTCTTGATAGAGTTTCAAGTAGGCCGGAATCTTGCCGATATGGATGGTGTAGGTGCGTTCGTCGACGATCATCGGGTTCATGCCTTCCCAAAACGGTATCTCGGGTTCGAGACAATACCATTCCAGCGCACCGGTAGAGACGTGCTATCTTTGCCGGAAGAACATAGGAGTGAGACATGTCACAGGTCGAATTCGCGGTCGGCGTCGGCGCCAAGCGGCGCCTGGTCAATGAACCGATCAGCGACGCCGAGAAACAGGTCCGCATCGAGCTCGCCGCCGCTTATCGCCTCGCTCAGCTCAACGGCTGGGACGAGCTGATCTACAACCATATCTCGGCGCGCGTGCCCGGGACCGAGGATCATTTCCTCATCAATCCTTACGGCCTGTCGTTCGACGAGGTGACGGCATCGAGCCTGGTGAAGGTCGATCTCGACGGCAACATCATCGGCAACTCCGACTATCCGATCAACGGCGCTGGCTTCACGATCCACAGCGCCATCCATGCCGCGCGGCACGACGCCGGCTGCGTGCTGCATCTCCACACCGAGGCCGGC
>JASHUX010000439.1 GCA_030039775.1 Alphaproteobacteria bacterium
ATCATTGGCGGGCCTGCCCTTGAGCCTGCCCGCCACGACCGGCGTCGCCCACCCGCTGACGGGCGGGCGACTATTCCGCGCCGGCTGATGTAGCCGGCGCGGTCCTAGTCCATCACTCAGTGGTGGTGACCGCCACCATGGCCGCCACCGCCGCCATGACCGCCGCCACCGTGGCCGCCACCGCCGTGGCCACCGCCATGACCACCGCCACCGTGACCACCAAAGCCGCCATGACCACCGCCGCCGTGGCCACCGCCATGACCGCCGACACCGGCGCCATGTCCGCCGCCACCGTGGCCACCACCGCCGTGGCCGCCGCCATGCCCGCCGACACCGGCACCATGGCCACCGCCATGACCGCCAAAGCCACCATGACCACCACCATGCCCGCCGACGCCGGCGCCATGACCACCGAAGCCGCCGCCGTGGAAGCCGGCATGACCGTGATAGCCGGGGTGGCCAAAATGACCGCCGCCGCCATGACGCCAACCGCCGCCGCGCCAGCCGCCGCCGCCCCAACCGTGGCCGTACCAGCCGAACGCCGGTCCCCAACCGCCGGCGACAAAGAACACGCCGCCGCCAAAACCCCAGCCGACGTTGTACCAGCCCCACAACGGCGGGGCGATGAACCACGCCGGACCCCAGGCCCAGCCGACCCCGATCCCAAGCGGGCCAAGGCCGAAATAAACCGGCGGGAAGAAGACCGGCGGATAATCGACCCAAGGCCACTGGCCATAGATGACCGCCGGATTGTAATAAGGCGCATACACGACATCGGGCGCCGCCGGCGCGATCACGACGTTCGGCCCGTCATTCGTGACGATGATCTTGTCGTTGGACTTCAGATTGTCCGATTTCTCGGCCTGTTGGCGCAGAAATTGAACCTGGGCCAAGACATCATCCTGCTGATTGTCGAAAGCCGCGCCGATCGCCTGGGTCCAATTCGGATCCTTCACCAATAGGTCGACGATCTGCGGGAATTGCACGATCGCCTTGACGCTGGGATCCCAGTTCTGCGACTTCAACGCACCCATCAGCGCGTCGCCCTTCAGGTCGGCGTTGCCCGGTTGCTGCCGCCAGCCCTGGGCCTGCGCAACCTGATCCGGATACGTCGCCGCCATCAGGACGTTCATCAGCAACTTGTCCGGATAAAGCGCGATGGGCGCCAACATCTGATCGAGTTGCTGTTGCGAATAATTCCCGTTTGTATCCGGGTTCAGCGCTTGCGGCGAGATCGTGCCCGGCGCCGGACCATTGTCTTGGGCCGACGCCATTGTAATCGGAACCACCAGCAGTAGCGCCATCACGCCGGCTACCACGTGACGCCCGATACTCATTGTGTGTTCTCCATGGTTTAGGGTTAATTCAAAGCCATCTTTTCCAAGCGAAACGAGATCACTTTTCGAAAGCTGCCAATCCTACCGAACTGATTTGACAAAGCCACGGCGCAGCCTAGATAAGAGAGTATGACGCAACAGGCGACAATATCCCCAGGAGAAGGCGTGACCCTTACGGAGAACGCGGCGCGGCGCGTCGCGGTTCTGCGCGTCCAGGAAAATAGCCCGAATGCGTTCTTACGCCTAGCCGTCTCGGGCGGCGGCTGTTCCGGGTTTAAGTATGGTTTCACCTTCGACGATTCCCGGACAGGCGACGATGTTGCCTTCGAGCGCGACGGCATCACGCTGGTCATCGACAACACGTCGCTGGAATTGGTGAAAGGCGCCGAGATCGACTTCGTCGAGGATATGATGGGCGCTTCTTTTCAGGTGCGGAATCCCAACGCCGCGAGTTCGTGCGGCTGCGGCAATTCCTTCTCGATCGGCTGATAGGGCTTGAAGGTCGCGACCTGGAACGTCAATTCGATCAAGGTCCGGCTTCCCTTATTGCTTAGCTGGCTCGACGACGCCGCGCCGGATGTGCTTTGCCTGCAAGAGATCAAGTGCCTTGCCGCGGATTTTCCGATGATGGAAATACGCGGCCACGGCTACCACGCCGAGATTGTCGGTCAGAAAAGCTATAACGGCGTCGCCATCCTGTCGAAAGAGCCGGCACGGGACGTCGTCACCTCGCTTCCCGGCGACGGCGCCGACGGCCAAGCGCGCTACCTCGAGGCAACGTTCGGCGAGGTGCGCGTCGCTTCGCTCTATCTACCGAACGGCAATCCGGTCGACACTGAGAAGTTCACGTACAAGCTTGCCTGGCTGGCGCGGCTCGGCACACATGCCGGCAACCTGCTGAAGACGGAGCGGCCGTTCGTGCTCGCCGGCGACTACAACGTGATCCCCGAGCCCGAGGATGTGTACGATCCGCTTGCCTGGCGCAACGACGCGCTGTTCCGGACGGAAACCAGGCGTTCGTTCCGTCGCTTGGTCAATCTGGGCCTGACCGACGCGTTCCGCGCCCTCCACGCTGAGCCGCACCGTTACAGTTTCTGGGATTACCAGGCCGGCCGGTGGCAGCGCGACGAGGGTTTGCGCATCGACCACCTGCTGCTCTCGCCCCAAGCCGCCGATCGGTTGACGGTCGCCGATATCGACAAGACGCCGCGCGGCAAAGATAAGGCCTCGGATCACACGCCGGTCTGGTGCGAAATAAACTAGGCGCTGCCATACCCTAGAATTTCGTTCCGTACTGTAGGATGAAATTGTCAGGTTCGGCGCCGGCGCCGCGCAAGCCCGGTGCTACACCTTGGTCGATCGCGAACATCAGGCTGTTCTGCATGTCGAGACGATAGCCGAGTTCGAAGGCGCCGTGAAACATCAGCGGCGCCTCATCGACGCGCCGGCCCTCCGGGCCGCCAACGCCTGGATCGAAGCTGCTCGCGAGTCCGAAATTTCCGAACAATGCATCTTCCGAAAACAGGCTCCAAGTCAGGCCGCCATAGGCGCGGTTGGTGCCGGAAATCGGATCGAAGCCGACGCCGAATTGAGGCCGCGGCGAGAACATGAAGCGGAACACCGAATTGTTCGGCGACGTCAGCGAAATCTCGAGATCGTGCGTCGAACCGAGCGCCGCATTGCCCATGCGCGACGGATCGTCGAGCAGAAAGCTCATGTGGAAGGGCGTTGAGCCGGCGTTTGCACCCGTCAGCAGGTTGCCTGTATTGCTGTCGAGCGTCAGCGACAACCCGCCGCTCTCGATGCCGGGCTGCATTTGCGCGCGCACCAGCGGCGCCGCACAAAATATGGCAGCGGCGGCCAGCCCGATAGCCAAGCTCGACAGACGGAACGCCTTCATTCGCACCGATTACCCCTGACACGTAAACATCTAACTCCCGTGCCGGCCCAAAACAATACGTTGCAGTGACTCGTTAACGCTCCGTCTCGGCTTGGCGATCCGGCGGATACGAATGAACGCGGCCGCTCGGGTCGCGGATCCTCCATCGTCCCGGCGCATCGGCCGGCGTGGCCTGGCTCGGGATCAGGGGCACCTTGCCGTAACCGCCTGGAATATCGAGCACGTAAGTCGGCTGGCACAAACCGGAGACGCGGCCGCGCAACTGCTGCGCCAGCGCGATGCCGTCGGCGATATCGAGCCGGAACTGGCCGGTGCCGCGGGCGAGATCGGGATGGTGGAGGTAATAAGGCTTGATCCGGTTCGCCACCATCGTTCGGAACAAGGTCTCGAGCGCCGCCCCGTTATCGTTTATCCCTTTTAGCAAGACCGTCTGCCCGACCAGCGGAATACCCGCGCGCGTCAATCTGGCGATGGCGGCGCGCTGCGGTGCCGCGAACTCGTTGGCGTGATTGGCATGGATGGCGAGCCATAGCGCTTTGTCGGTCGCGAGTGCCTGGATCAGCTTCGGGGTGACGCGGCGCGGCGCGGCCATCGGTACGCGGCTGTGGATTCGGATCACCGCGACGTGGTCGATCGCGTCCAGCGCGCCAAGCAATTCCTTGAGCCGGCGCGGCGATAGGAGAAGCGGATCGCCGCCCGTGAGGATCACCTCCCAAATATTTGTGTTTGAACGAATATAATCGAGCGCCGCCTGCAGCTCGTTCCGCGTCAGCGCGGCACGGCCAGGCCCCACCGTCTCGCGCCGGAAGCAGAAACGGCAATAGACCGCGCAGACCGACAGCGGCATCAGCAGCACGCGGTCTGGATAGCGGTGGACAATACCTTTGACCGGCGCGTGCGCGTTGTCGCCGATCGGGTCGATCAGCTCTTCGGGTGCGTTCCGCAGTT
>JASHUX010000440.1 GCA_030039775.1 Alphaproteobacteria bacterium
TTTATCGCGATCGGCAGCCAGCCGCTCGCCAATTCCGGCCTGCCGCCGCTGGAAATGCTGACGATTTCCTATCGCTTTGGTAACGGGCTGGTGCTTTATAAGAATGACGCGGTGGACGCGTTGATCGACAAAGCGATGGGCGAGCTCGACCCCGCCAAACGCGACGCCGATGTCGTGGCCACCATGCGTTTGATCCAGGGCGACGTCGCCACCATTCCGATCTGGGATACCGTCACCGTCTTCGCGATGAAGCCCACCGTGCATTACCGACCGATCCTGCATCGCATGCCGCACCTGGCGCTGCGCGATGTGCGGATCGCACCTTGATTTTTCGTAACCGAAGGAAATTCACGCCATGATGCGCTCGACCGACCGAATCAAGACTACGCATGCCGGTGCCCTGCCGCGGCCCGACGATTTCCGGCAGATGGTCCTCGGCTCCGACCGCGTCGTGCGCATCGAGACCGACGAGCAAAAGGCGCGGCTAAAAAGCGCGGTCGCTGAAATCGTCCAGAAGCAGGTCGCCTGCGGTCTCGACAGCGTCAATGACGGCGAGCTCAGCAAATCGAGCTTCAATACCTACCTGACCGATCGCGTCGCCGGCTATCAGTTGCGCGAAATGACGACGGCGGAGGCGCCGGTGCGGCTGCAGCGCCTCAACATGACCAACCGCGACGCGCGCAAGTTCGGCGATTATTTCGTCAATCGCCGCATGTTCGCGACGCCGGGCGGCAAGCTTGCGGTCTGCGTCGAGCCGTTGCGTTATGTCGGTCAGGCGCAGCTCAAGCGCGACATCGACAATTTCAAGGCGGCGCTGAAGGGCATTTCGGTCGAAGAGGCGTATATCCCCGCCAACACGCCGGGCACGATGGAGCATTGGCTGCGCAACGATTACTACAAAACCGACGAGGAGCTGGTGTTCAATCTCGCCGACGTGCTGCACGAGGAATATAAGGCGATCACCGACGCGGGCCTCATTCTACAAATCGACAATCCCGATCTGCCCGATTGCTGGTGCATCTTCCCCGACATGGACATTCCCGCCTATCGCAAATACGCGGCGATGCGTGTCGAGGCCTTGAAACATGCGTTGAAAGGCATTCCGACGGAGCAGGTGCGGCTCCACGTCTGTTGGGGCAGCTTTCACGGTCCGCATTACGACGATATTCCCTTGAAGGAGATCATCGACTTTATCTTCGCCATTCCCGCCGGCAGCTATTCGCTCGAAGCCTCCAATCCTGTGCACGAGCACGAATGGCGTATCTTCGAGACCGTGAAACTGCCCGAGGGCGCGACGTTCGTGCCGGGCGTGGTCGGTCACGCCTCCGACTTCATCGAGCATCCGGACCTGATCGCCGATCGGCTCGAGCGTTACGCCAATTTGATCGGTCGCGAGAACGTTATCGCCGGCACCGATTGCGGCCTCGGCCCGCGCGTCGGCCATCCGTCGATCGTGTGGGCGAAGCTCGAAACGTTGGCCGATGGCGCGCGTCGCGCCACCAAACGGCTTTGGCGGAAATGACGATAGTCCCTCAAGCCGCGACCGCGGCCCCGCGAGCGAAGTCGAGCGAAGCCAAGGCGCGCGGACGCGCGCCGCTCGGCGTCTGAGGGACAAAAATTAGGCCTGTTTTGCTTCGATGATCGCGCGGCGGATGGCGCGGGTGCGGGTGAACACGTCTTGCAGCGTGTCGCCCTCGCCGCGCCGGATGGCGCGCTGCAGCGCCGTCAAATCCTCGGTGAATCGCTGCAGCATTTCCAGTACCGCTTCGCGGTTGGCCAGGAATACGTCGCGCCACATCACGGGATCGGACGCCGCGATGCGGGTGAAATCGCGAAAGCCGCTGGCGGAAAACTCGATCACTTCCGATTGCAGGTCGGTACCTAAATTCTGCGCCGTGTCGACGATGGTGTAGGCGATGAGATGCGGCAGATGCGACACGATCGCCAGCACCTTGTCGTGATGCTCGGGATCCATGATCACGACTTTCGATCCCGTCGCCTCCCATAGTTTCTGGAGCCTTTCGACCGCCGCCGCGTCGCTGCCGTCGACCGGCGTCAGGATGGTCCAGCGTCCCTCGAACAATTCGGCGAATCCGGACTCCGGCCCCGAATGCTCCGTGCCGGCGACCGGATGCCCCGCGATGAAAGAGACGCCCTCCGGCAACGACGGTTGCAAGTCGCGGATCGCGGAGCTTTTGACCGAACCGACATCGGTGACGATTGCGCCTTTTTTCAGGGCTGGCCCGATAGCCGCGCCGATTTCCGCATAGGCGGAGAGCGGCGTCGCGATCACCACCAGATCGGCGCCTTTGACGGCGTCGGCTGGATCGGTCGTGACGCGATCCGCAAGCTTGAGCTTTATCACCGTGTCGAGCGTCGCTTGACGCCGCGCGCAGGCGACGATCTCGCGCGCCAGACCGTCGCGGCGGATGCGACGGGCCAGGGACGAACCGATCAGGCCGATTCCGATGAAGGCGACGCGCTCGAACAGAATGCTCATTTCGTTCCCACGAACGCCGTCAGCGCCGTGACCACCGCGCGGTTCTCGTCTTCGGTGCCGACCGTGATGCGCAGGTGCTCCGGCAAGTTATAGGCGCCCATCTGCCGCACCAGGATGAAACGCGACTTGAGGAATTCCCGCGCGGCCTCCGCGTCCTTTGGCTTGGCGCCGAATTTCACCAGCACGAAATTCGCCACGCCGGGATTGACCTCAAGGCCGAGCTTCCGGATTTCATCCTCAAGCCACGGCCGCCACTTGTTGTTATGATCGTGCGCCCGGTGCAGCGATTCCGTGTCGGCGAGGGACGCCACCGCTGCGGCCTGCGCCGGCAGCGCGATGTTGAAGGTGCCGCGCGTGCGGTTGAGAATGTCGGCGACGGCCGCCGAGCCGTAGGCCCAGCCGACGCGGAGTCCTGCTAGCGCGTGGATTTTGGAGAACGTGCGTAGCATCACCACGTTGGGTTCACTCGCCGCCAACTCCAACCCCGGCTCGTAGTCGTTGCGCGCGACGAACTCGGCATAGGCGGCGTCGAGCACCAGGATGCAGTTCTTCGGCAGCTCGCGATGGAGGCGCCGCACCCCGTCGCGCGACACGTACGTGCCGGTCGGGTTATTCGGGTTCGCGAGGAAAATCACCCGCGTGCGCGGCGTCACGGCGGCGAGGATCGCGTCGAGGTCGGCGGTGAGGTTGCGCTCCGGCACCATCACCAAATCGGCGCCCGCCGCCTGCGCTGCGATCGGATACATTAGGAAACCGTGGCGCGTGCAGATCACCTCGTCGCCGGGCCCCGCGTAGCACCGCGCCAGGAGCGCGATCAGTTCGTCGGAGCCGGTGCCGCATACGATGCGGTCGGCATCGACGCCAAAATGCGCGGCGATCGCCTGCCGCAACTCGACCGAGCCGCCGTCGGGATAGCGGAAAATCTCGTCCGCCAGCGCGCGGTATGCCGCGACCGCCTTGGGGCTGGGGCCGAGCGCGCTTTCGTTCGACGCAAGCCGGATGACCCGCTCGGCGCCGCCGATCTTCGCCTCGCCCGGCACGTAAGGCGCGATGTCGAAGAGATATTTGTGCGCCAGCGGCGCTTCTTGATTCTTCGCATTCATTTCGATTCTCGGGGCAAAGGCCGCGCGTAGCTGCCGAACAGCCAGATTTCCGCCGCCGTCTCGCCCAGCGGACGCAGCGCCAGGGCGAAGCGCGGGTCCTGCGCGGCGAATTGGCCGTCGAATTCAAGGAGGTGCCAGCAATCGGGTGGTGCCGGCGCATGCGCGGCAAGATAGGTGACACCGGCGCCGATCTCTTCGAACGCCGCGATGAACCGCGCACGGCTGGTCTCCCGCCGCGTCTCGACGACGACCATGGTGCGGTCGG
>JASHUX010000441.1 GCA_030039775.1 Alphaproteobacteria bacterium
CGGTGAACAGCGACACCGTCGTGCCAGGCGGTCCTTTCGGCACCGCGCCTTCCGGCTGCGGCACGATATGCGGCGGATTGAAGGCGGAATGAGCCTCGTTCGCGCTCGGCATATCGGCCGCGGAGACGTGATGGAGCTTGCCCGGCGCGTCCTCGCGCCAATCGCCTTGCGCCGCGTGCGCCGCCGGAATGAGGAGCGCGACAACAGCGAGCATCGCGGCGAGACGAAGGGCAAGCGGCATGACGGCCTCCAGGGGCGGTGTCCGCTTGTAGATAGGGGCGCGCGCCGCCCCTACCAAGCCGCGCGCCGAATCAGAGTCCTTCGACGAAGCGCATATCGCGGTCGACGGCCTTGCCCAGCGCCTTCAGCGCCGCCTGGTAGCCGGGGCTGTCATGAGTGGCGACGGCCTTCGCCATGCTCTCGAACTCGATGACGACGACACGTTGCTTGATGCCCTTCTCATACGCATGCGCCGCCATGCCGCGCGCCAGCATTTTGCCGCCGCCGGCCTCGATCGCGGGCCCCGCGAGCTTCGCGTATTCGCCCAGCGCCTTCTCGTCGTGGATGGCGTGATACATGCTGATCCAATAGGTCTTGGCCATGTCGTCCTCCTCTTGTTGGCGGCGAGAGTATCCCGCTTCCGTTTGCGGCGCCAAGGCTCTACCGTACCGGCACGCATGCGTTGGGAGGCACCATGGAATCATTGACGGGCCGCGTCGCCATCGTCACCGGCGGCAATTCGGGCATCGGCAGGGCGATCGCCAAGGCCTATGCCAAGGGAGGCGCGAAATTGGTGCTGGCCGCGCGCCGCGCCGAGCAACTGAAAGAAGTCGAGGGCGAGATCAAGGCCGCTGGCGGCAACGCCATGGGCGTCGTCACCGACGTCACGAAGGAAGCCGACGTGGTGGCGCTGTTCGACAAGACCATGAAGGCGCATGGCCGCGTCGATGTGCTGATCAACAATGCCGGGGTCGCGTCGCGCGAAAAGACCGACGAGCTGCCGCTCGCGAGCTGGCAGCGTGTCATCGACGTCAACCTCACCGGCTGTTTCCTGTGCGCGCGCGAGGCGTTCAAGATCATGAAAGCGCAGAAGCAGGGCCGCATCATCAATATCGGCAGCGTCTCGGCGAAAGTGCCGCGCGGCAATTCCGTGCCCTATACCGCGTCGAAATTCGGGCTTGAGGGCCTGACCCGCGCTTTCGCGCTCGATGCCCGCGAGCACGGCGTGCTGGTCTCGATCCTCCATCCCGGGAACACGGTGAGCAGTCTCGGCCGTCCGACGCAGATCGGCGCCAACCCCGAAGGCCGTATGGAGGCGGAGGATTTGGCGCAGGTCGCGGTGCTGATGGCGACGCTGCCGCACGAGGTCAACATGCTCGAGGCGCTGGTCCTGCCGCGCACCATGCCGTTCCTCGGCCGGGGGTAGGTCCTCGATGCCCTCGAACCGGTACGCCATGCTGGATTTCGATCTCGGCGCCGAGATCGACCAGTTGCGCGACACGGTGCGGGCCTTCGCCGATGACGAGGTCGCGCCTCTGGCGGCGGAGATCGACAAGACCGACAAATTCCCGCGCCAGCTTTGGCCGAAGATGGGCGCGCTCGGCCTGCACGGCATCACTGTCGAGGAAGAATATGGCGGCGCGGGGCTTGGCTATCTCGCGCATGTCGTCGCGATGGAGGAAGTGAGCCGCGGCTCCGCGTCGATCGGCCTTTCCTACGGCGCGCATTCCAATCTCTGCGTCAACCAGATCCGCCGCACCGGCAGCGACGCGCAGAAAAAGAAATATCTGCCGAAGCTGATCTCGGGCGAGCATGTCGGCGCGCTCGCCATGAGCGAGCCGGGCGCGGGCAGCGACGTGGTCGGCATGAAGACGCGCGCGGAGAAACGCGGCGACCGTTACGTCCTGAACGGATCGAAAATGTGGATCACCAACGGCACCGAGGCCGAGACGCTGGTGATCTACGCCAAGACCGATCCGAGCGCCGGGCCGCGCGGCATCACCGCCTTCATCGTCGAAAAGGGCATGAAGGGCTTCGCCCCGGCGCAAAAGCTCGACAAGCTCGGCATGCGCGGCTCGCCGACGGCGGAGCTGGTGTTCACCGATTGCGAGGTGCCGGACGACAACGTGCTCGGCCGCGTCAATGACGGCGTGAGCGTGCTGATGAGCGGCCTCGATTACGAGCGCGCGGTGCTGGCGGCGGGGCCGCTCGGCATCATGCAGTCATGCCTCGAAGCGGTGATCCCCTACGTGCACGAGCGCAAGCAGTTCGGCCAAGCGATCGGCGAATTTCAGCTCATGCAGGGCAAGCTCGCCGACATGTACACCACGATGAACGCCGCGAAGGCGTACGTGTACGCGGTGGCGCGCGCCTGCGACCGCGGCCAGACCGCGCGCAAGGACGCGGCGGGCGCGATCCTCTACGCGGCGGAGCGCGCGACCTGGATGGCGCTCGAAGCGATCCAGGCGCTGGGCGGCAACGGCTATATCAACGATTTCCCGACCGGGCGCCTGCTGCGCGACGCCAAGCTCTACGAGATCGGCGCCGGCACGTCGGAAATCCGCCGCATGCTGATCGGCCGCGAACTGTTCGAGGAAACGGTTTAGATTACTTGCGAGTCCGTAACCTGTTTCGGAATGCTCGCTCTGCTGCCTTTGAAAATGTAGCGACCTCGTCTCGAATGAGACGGTCGATTTTCTGTTTGAACTCTAGGCCGAATCCGTCCGGCACAAACCGTGGAAATCCGGCGTCGCCCTTGAAGCCCATCCAGGACCAAGCTGTTCCTTCCGTTTCCAAGATCATGCGGATGCCCTCAAGGGCCATAATCAGCGCCTGAAATCCATCTTCCCGATAGGCTGTGCGTGGTTCACGTTGGCCAATCCGTGAAATGTGAAATGCACATTCCCACGATTGCTCACGTTTTCGCGGTTTCCAGATACGAACCGTCGCTGCTACTTTTCTTCCACCTCGCTCGCCGTTAAGTCGTCTTCAACATATAACGTCGCTTAACGTCTTAGCTTTCTGATTGCGCTTCATTCATCTAATTC
>JASHUX010000054.1 GCA_030039775.1 Alphaproteobacteria bacterium
ACGCCCGATCCGTCGCCGCCTTCGTCCGCCTCGCCATGATCCGCATCATGCTCCGACGCTTGACCAGATCACACCATCGATCCCGATTCCAAACTTCTTGGATCGGCTCTAAGGCCGCTTGCGGCGTCAGCACCGGTGGTTTCGACCGGCCGCGCAGCAGCCACAACGACAACGTCGCCGCCAGGCACAGCACCCCCGCCGTGAAATACGCGGGCAGATAGGAGTGCAGCTCGTCGCGCGATATTCCCGCAGCGAGCGCCATCAGCCCGGCGCCAAGTTGATGCGCGGCGAAGATCCAGCCGAACACCAGCGGCGCCTGCTCCCGCCCGAACGTCTGCGCCGTCAGCTTCACCGAAGGCGGCACGGTGGCGATGAAGTCGAGCCCGTACAGCACGGCGAAAAAGGTCAGCCCGACCATCGTGAAGCCGCTATACGGCAGCCAGATCAACGCAACGCCGCGGAACCCGTAATAGCCCGCGAGCAGCCAGCGATTGTCGAACCGGTCCGACAACCAGCCGGAACCGATCGTGCCGAACATATCGCACACGCCGATCGCGGCGAGCAGGCCGGTCGAGGTGATCGGGCTGATTCCGTAGTCGCCGCATAGCGTCACGAAATGCGGCATCAAGCCAAGGCTCGATACGCCGCAAATGCCGAACGTAAAGGCCAGCACCCAGAAAATCGTCGAACGCATGCCGAGGCCGAGCGCGGTGAGACTGAGCGCGAAAGCGTTTCCCATCGGGCGCGGCGGCGTCGGCACGATCTTATCCTCGCCGAACGGCGCGAGGCCGATGTCGGCGGGCCGCTCGACCGAGAACAGCACGAACAGCACGCCCAGGATCGCGATTACGACGGTCGGCGGCACCAGGGCCGTGCGCCAGCCATAGTGCTCCGCAATCCACGCCGTCGGCATCAGGAAGATCATCTGACCGGTGGCGTTACCGGCGCCGAGAATGCCGAGCACCAGACCGCGCCGCGCGGTAAACCATCGCGTCGACACCGTGGCCGACAAGACCAGCGCCGCAAGGCCGGGCGCCACACCCATCGCGATGCCGAGGCCCAGCCAGAGCTGCCATTTCGTCGTCATGGTGATGGCAACGAGGAGCCCGATGACGAGCAAGATCGCCGACGCGGCCAACACTCGGCGCACGCCATAAAGCAGGATCAATCCGCCGGCAAACGGCGCCGCAAGCCCGAACAAGGTCACCCGCAATCCCAACGGTCCCGAGAGGTCGCCGATCGACCAACCGAGATCGTGCGACATGGGCGTCAACAACACGCCGGGAATCGACATCGCGCCGGCTGAGCACACGCCATAGGCAAACGTGAGCACGATCATCAGCCAACCGTAATGGATTCCCCGCGCCGCCATGAAACGCGCCGCCGCTCGAGCTATCATTGACCGGACCTCTTCTGCACTGACGTTACCACCGCAGCGCAATATAAAGAAGAGTGTAGCTGCACCTAATATTTTGCGCGGTGCCTCTTGAACTGCACGCAGGATGCGTTATATGCAAAGGCAAGCCGGTCCCCACTCACGCCACAAGAAACTTAAGGCGTTAGAAAAATTTCCCCGAAACGAACCCAATTTTTCGCAGCGTTCTGCCATTTTTGTCCGGAAAACGAAGCCAAAACGAACCCGATACGAAGCCAATTTGGGAAAAAATACCGCTTCGAACAGGAGAAAAGGGGGGGCGGCAGCATCGCCCTTACGCGTGCGCGTTGAGCCAGCGTCCGATATTGCTCAAGGATCGGCGAAGCCGCTTGCCTTTGCGCTTTCGGATCAACACGAGGCTGGTGTCCTGATCTTCGGTGGTCTGCGAAAAATTGATCAGCTCGGCGACGCCGACATGACGAATGTTTCGAGCGGCAATGCCGCGATAGGACATGAAGCGCGCCGGCGGTTCCGCATTTTTGCCGAACACCATGACGCAATCGTTCCATTCGGCCCGACGGCGATCGGCCACGAACGATTCCATCAAGGTCGCACGCATGCCGTTACGCTGCGCCCATTTCTCCAGCGCCAATCCGGCGTCGGGATAAAAGCGCCAGCAATCGGACGGATACCGGTGAAAAGCTCCGTTCGACGGCACATCGAGATAGACGTAGCCGCCATCCTTGGCGACGCGCACCATCTCAAGGAACGTGACCCAGAACATCGGGTCGTGCTCCAGCGCCGAGGTCGAAACCACGACGTCGAAACTCCCGTCCGCGAACGGCAATTTCGCGGGGTCATCCAACACAATGTCGACGCCGGGGCCGGCGGCGAGATCGACGCCGGTATAACGCGCGCCCGGCGGCGCCACGTCCCGCAGCGTGCCGCCGACGTCGTACGAACCCAGATCGAGAATCGTCGAAAACCCGTCCCGCCAATAACAGGAGAAAAACAGGCCCCCAAATTCGTGCGCGGTATCGTGCATCGTTTCCCCCTTTGCACGCTCCGACGCGCGCTCCTTAACACGGGGAAATTGCCCAAACAACAAGCGATATCTACACGTTTATTTGAAGTGCCCGTGCGGCAAGCCGATATACTCATGTGCCGATGAACCCGGAGCTCTTTCTATGACCGCATCCTCGCGCCAGCCGACGCTCTACATTCCGCACGGCGGCGGGCCGTGCTTTTTTATGGAGCCGTCGCCCGGCCTGCCGCGTGACATGTGGGACAAGCTCGCCGCCTATCTCAAAGGCATCGACGCGTCGCTGCGGCAAAAGCCGAAAGCGGTGGTGGTAATTTCCGGCCATTGGGAAATGCCGCGCCCGACCGTCAACACGGCACAGAATCACACCCTGCTCTTCGACTATTACGGCTTCCCGGAGCACACCTATCGCCTCACCTACCCCGCGCACAATTCGCCCGCGGTGGTAGAGCGCATCGAGGATTTATTGTCGCGCGCGGGCTACCGCGCCGGCGAAGATCCGAAGCGCGGCCTCGATCACGGCGTGTTCGTGCCGTTCAAACTTATTTATCCCGAGGCCGACATGCCGATCATTCAGCTTTCGCTGCTCGCGAGCCTCGACGCGGCGGCGCATATCAAGCTCGGCCAGGCCCTCGCGCCGCTGCGTGACGACGGCGTATTGATCGTCGGCTCGGGCATGAGCTATCACAATCTGCGGGCCATGTATGTCCAGCGGCAGGACGTCGATAACGCCGTCGCCGAATTCGACACCTGGCTGACCGAGACCGCAACCGATCCTGACCCCGAGCGTCGCAACGCCAAGCTTGCCGAATGGGAGCAGGCGCCGTGGGCGCGCTTCTGTCATCCGCGCGAGGAGCATTTGTTGCCGCTTCATGTCGCGGCCGGCGCCGGCGGCGCCGATGTCGGCCGTCACGCGTTCGGCGACCGCATCGTGGGCAAGGCCATTTCCGGTTACCAGTTCGGGTAAGACGTTATTCTGTGGAGGCGTCAATGAAATACAACATGCTGGGCCGCACCGGACTTTACGTTTCGGAAATCTGCTTCGGCACCATGACATTCGGCGGCAAAGGCCGCTTCAAGAATGTCGGCCAAGTCGACCAACGCGGCTCCGACGAAATGGTGAAGGCGGCGCTCGACGCAGGCGTCAATTTCTTCGACACCGCCGACGTCTATTCCGAGGGCGAGTCTGAAAACCAGCTCGGCCAGGCACTGAAGAATATCGGTGCAGCGCGCCATGACGTGGTCATCGCCACCAAGGTGCGCGGCCGCATGGGGGCGGGTCCGAACTCCGTCGGCCTGACGCGCGGACACATCATGGATGCGGTCGAAGGTAGCTTGAAGCGGTTACAGACCGGCCATATCGACCTCTACCAGATTCACGGCTACGACGTGGTAACGCCGCTCGACGAGACGCTAAGTGCGCTCGACAATCTCGTGCGGCGCGGCATGGTCCGTTATATCGGCTGCTCCAATCTGATGGCGTGGCACATCGCCAAGGCGCTCGGCATCTCTGCCGCGCATGGCTTGGCGCGGTTTGAAACGGTGCAGGCCTACTACACCATCGCGTCGCGTGACCTGGAGCGCGAGATCGTGCCGCTGGTCGAGGCCGAACAGTTGGGCATCATGGTATGGAGTCCGCTGGCCGGCGGCTTGCTCAGCGGCAAGTTCAGGCGCGACCAGGCCGGGCCGAACAATGCGCGGCGCTCGGCCGGGTTCGATTTCCCGCCGGTCGA
>JASHUX010000442.1 GCA_030039775.1 Alphaproteobacteria bacterium
GCGCCAACCGGATTTAGGGACTGTTGCTCTTGGCCGGCGGGTTCGGCGTCGGATTAGCCACGCTGTCGGGCGGCGGGTTGTAGCCGGGCCCTCTCGTGCCGCCAAGCGGCGGCATCTTGCCCTTCACCGGGCTGCTTGTGCCGGCGTTGCTGCCGTTTTGTTCGGTCGGCTCACCGGCGGCGTTTTGTCCGGTTGAAGCACCGCCGCCACCACCACCGGTACCGCCGCCGGCACCACCACCGGCACCGCCGCCACCACTGGCACCGCCGTCGCCCGCCGCCCGGCGGCGATTGTTGCCGCCGCCGGCGCCAGGTTTGCCGCCGGCTTGGGGAACCGTCACGTCGGACCCGTCGCGCAAGCGATCGGCGCCGTCGACCACGACCTTGTCCCCGACCGATAGGCCGGACAAGACCGCGACGCGCTCGCCTTGCACGGGACCCAACTTCACTTTGGTCACGGCGACCTTGTTGTTGGCTTGGATTTTGAACACGAACGCGCCGGGGGCGCCGCGCTGAATGGCCGAGGTCGGCGCGATCACGACGTCTTTCAGCGTGTCGATCAACAACGTCGCGTTGACGAATTGCTGCGGAAACAGCGCCAGATCTTCGTTGTCGAATTGTGCCTTGAATTTGACGGTGCCCGTCGTCGGATCGATTTGGCTGTCGATGGCGTAGAGCGTGCCCGTCGCCAGCTGGTTGGCGCCGCTGCGATCGAAGGCCGTCACCTGAAGCTTTGCCCCGGACGCGAGCCGTTTCTGCACCTGCGGCAGGAAATCCTGGGCGACGGGAAAGATCACCGTGATCGGCTGCAATTGCGTCTCGACCGTAATGCCGGTGGCGGAGGACGTTTGGACATAGTTGCCGACATCGACCAGCCGCAGTCCGACCTTGCCGGTCACCGGCGAGACGATGTGGCAATAGACGAGATTGAGCTTGGCGCTGTCGATCGACGCCTGGTCCAGCTTCACCGTGCCTTCGTATTGCTTCACCAGATAGAGCTGATCGTCGGCCTGTTGCTGCGCGATCGAATTTTGCTTCGCGAGTTTTTGATAGCGGGCGAGGTCGATCTGCGCGCCTTTCAACAGGGCCTGATCCCGTATCAAGGTCGCCTCGGCCTGTTCCAGCGCGACCTGATAGGGGCGCGGATCGATTTGCGCCAGGAAATCGCCCTTCTTGACGATCTGTCCCTCGGTGAAGCCGACGCTCATCAACAGGCCGTTGATCTGCGTCTGCACCGTCACCGTCGCCAGCGGCGTCACGGTGCCGAGCGCGTTGAGCGTGATGTCGATATCGCCTTTGGCGATGGTGGCCGCGCCGACTGGCTGCGGCCCGGTCGTTTGGAAACGGCCGCGCCCGCCGCCCGCCGCGCTCGCGGCGACCGGCTGGCTGCCGGCATTGGCTTGCGGCGCCGGTTTCGGAGCGAGGCGCGGCTGCAGCCACCAATGCCATGCCGCCGCCAACAGCACGGCGATGACGACGAGCGCGACGATGTTGACCAGCCAGCGCCGACCGCGTGAGGCCGGCGGCGGCGGCCGGCGCGTCGGTTCGGTGGAATTGGTCATGCGCTCCCTAGTTCTTGTCGTTGCCCGGTGCCGCCGGGCATCCCCCGCCGCCAGTCCAAGCGCCCTGGCGGCGCGCCGGGCAGCGGCAAACCGATTCGCACCATTTGCCTTGGAATCGTCCTCGACGTAAAGGCAAGAAAGGCGCGGCGGCGCGGCGCTCGACGCCGTACCGCCTAATGGTTCTAGGCGCCGGCCGGACCTGCCATCCCCGGCCATCGCGCTTGATTTTCAATAGGATAGACCGCGCATGTTTCCGCCCCGCCGGATTGTGTGTCTGACCGAGGAGACCGTCGAGACGCTCTATCTCTTCGGTCGGCAGGACCTGATCGTCGGCATTTCCGGCTACACCGTCCGGCCGCCGGAGGCGCGGCGCGACAAGCCGCGAGTCAGCGCGTTCACCTCGGCGGACATCCCGAAGATCGAGGCGCTCGCGCCCGATCTGGTGCTGGCCTTCTCTGATTTGCAGGCCGACATCGTCGCCGATCTGATCCGGCGCGGCATCGCGGTCCACGCCTTCAACCAGCGCGACGTCGCCGGGATTCTTGCCATGATCCGCACGCTGGGCGCGCTGGTTGATGCGGAGGACGAAGCGGCGCTGCTGGCGGATCGGCTTGCCGGAAATGTCGCGGCGGCGCGGGCGCGCGCGGCGGCGATGACGGCACGACCGCGGGTCTTTTTCGAGGAATGGGACGAGCCGCCGATTTCGAGCATCCGCTGGGTCTCGGAGCTGGTCGAGGCGGCGGGCGGCGTCGACGTGTTTCCCGACCTGTCGCGCGAGACGCTGGCGAAGAACCGCATCGTCAGCCACGACGCGGTGATCGCGGCGGCGCCCGACATCATCATCGGTTCGTGGTGCGGCAAGAAGTTCCGGCCGGAGAAGGTCGCGGCGCGGCCGGGCTTCGCGGCGATGCCGGCGGTACGCGACGGCGCGCTTCACGAGATCAAGTCGTCGCTGATCCTGCAGCCGGGGCCGGCGGCGCTGACGGACGGCCTCGCCGCGATCGAACGGATCGTGCGCGCGTGGGCCGCGGCCCGCGGTTGAGCGCGTCTACTCCGTTCGTCCCCGCGACATGAACAGGCGCAACGACTTGTCCGGCTCGTCGCGGAAGCGCTCGTCGAGTACGTCGAGCCGGTTCATCCGGTCGACGCGGAAGCTGCGGAAATCGTCACGCAGCTCGCACCATGCCACCGCGGTCCAGGCGCCGCCCCAGAAGAACAGGCCGAGCGGGCGGATGCGCCGCTCGCTGGCGTCGCCGTCCTCGCGGCGATAATCGATGGCGGCGACACGCCGGTCGCGGATCGCGTCGTTGAGCGCGTCGAGCCGGCGCCGCATCGCCTCGGGCACGCGATAGCCGGGCGCGTAGAGATGGGTGCGCTCGATCCGGTCGCGCAGATCCGGCGGCACCACCGCCTCGATTTTCTTCAGAGCCTCGCGCGCCGCGTCGGCAAGCTGCGCGCCACCCCACGCCTCGACCATGCGCGTGCCGAGCACGATCGCCTCGATCTCGCCGCGCGAGAACATCAGGGGCGGAATGTCGAAGCCGCCGCGCAGCACATAGCCGACGCCGGCCTCGCCGTCGATCGGCACGCCCGAGGCCTGCAGGTCGGCGACGTCGCGATAAACGGTGCGCTCGGAGATTTCGAGCTTCTCCGCGAGCTTCTTCGCGGTGACGAGCCGCCCGCCCCGCAGCAATTGCACGATTTGAAACAGCCGGTCGGCGCGTCGCATGCGCTATTCCCCTCCATTCCCTCCCCCTCGACGGAGGAGGGCGCGAGCATCCGTCGGATACAAGCGGGTGGGAGTGATGTTGATAGCGATGGCATCATCAACCCCACCCAAAATGCTCCGCTTCGCGTCGCATTTTCTCCCTCCCCCTTCAAGGGGGAGGGCAGCAACATCAGATCGAATGGAGCCCGACGCGGTTGCCCTCGCTGTCAAGGATGTGGGCGTAAGCGCCCATGCCCGGCAGCTCGGTCTTGGGGAAGGCGACGGAACCGCCGGCGCCCTTGACCCGGCCTAGCACTTGGTCGAGCTGGCCGTCGCAATCGAGATAGATCACCGTGCCCTTGGTTTCGCCCGGCTGATACGGACCGCCTTGTACGACGGCGCCCGAAATGCCGGGCTGCTGATAGGGGAATACCGCCATTTGCACGGGACCGAAGGTCTCGCGTTTCAGCGTCTTGCCGAAGATTTTTTCGTAGAACCCGACCGCGCGGTCGAAATCGTTGGCGGGAATCTCGAACCAGGAAATCGTGTTGTTGGCGCTCATCGCATCCCTCCTCAAAGTCGCCCCGGTGGCGACAGGAGAAAGGCTAACAAAACCCTCCTGACAGCATACTGTCAGGAGACCGCGGGACCACCGATGTGTGGTCGCCGGGGGCTTCGCGTTACATCTAAATGACCTTGCCGCGTAAATCGCCGCCCCCTGTCGTCGCTCGATGCCGCGCGAATGGTGAATGTTTTATTTGCGCGAACGCGATATGGGAGCGGCGGCCCCGTACGCCGATACAATAGGACGATTATTTTCCGAATTGTGGCGCCTCAACATTACAAATACCGCGCCGCGGCGGAATTTCGCGTCACGGCGGAATACGATACCGCGGACACCGTGTTGATCGACACAACGGATGCCACCTGGCTCCGTGGCAATAGTGAAGGTTCGTTCCTTCTAGCCGTCGTGGAAACAAGGAGTCTCGGGTGAGGGCTATTGCCTTGACCCTTGTCGCAACGCAGACCGCGCCGGTCCGCGAACGGCGGCTCATGCCCAACCTCGTCACGAATTGTGGAGAATGCGCATGAACTCTCGAGCAATAAGTCGCAACGCCACCGCGATCGCCTTTACGGCCGCGCTGTTCTCGACGACGTCGCTGTTGCCGGCGGCGCTTCTTGGTCCGCATCCTGCATTCGCGCACGGCGGCGGCGGTCACGGCGCGGCGGCCTCCGCCCACGTCGGTGGCGGTCTCGGCGCCGGGGATATGGACGCGAGTGGGGGGGCCGGGACCAACACGAGCCCGGGGACCAGCGCAGGATGAGGGACCGGCGCCGGTCATGGCGGCCACGCGAACGCGTCCGCCGGGCGGGGCCACTCCAGG
>JASHUX010000443.1 GCA_030039775.1 Alphaproteobacteria bacterium
CGTTACGGCAACCAGCTTGGTACGCGGCGAAATCAGTTTTTCCAACGCCGCGAGATCGAGGCCGCCGGTAGCATCGATCGGCGCGGCGACGATCTTGAAGCCGATGCGGTCGCGCAAGATCTGCCACGGTACGATGTTGGCGTGATGCTCCAACTCCGTTAGCAGCACCTCATCGCCTTCCTTTAGGAAGGTGCCGCCCCAGCTATAGGCCACGAGGTTGATGCCCTCGGTGGCGCCGCGCACGAACACGATTTCGCTATCGTGCTTGACGTTGAGGAACTTGGCGACGCGTGCCCGCGCCTTCTCGTAGAGTTCGGTCGATTTCGCCGACAGACGATAGACGCCGCGATGAATGTTGGCGTAGTCGCTGCGGTAAAAGTCAGAGACGCCGTCGATCACGACATTCGGCTTCTGCGAACTGGCGGCACTGTCGAGAAATACTAGCCCCGGATTGTTGGCGAAAATCGGGAAGTCGGGGCGCAGCGCTTGCGGGTCGAGGCTCATGCCGCCTCCAACCATACGCGCACACGCGCCGCCAAATGCCCGCGCAATTCCGGCTGCTCCACCGTCTCGAAGGCCTCGAGGACAAAGGCCTCAATCAGCATCCGCCGCGCCTCGTCGATGCCGATGCCCCGCGCGCGCAGATAGAACAGCGTGTCTTTGTCGAGGTCGCCGACCGCGGCACCGTGGGCGCACTTCACATCGTCGGCAAGAATTTCGAGCTCGGGTTTGGTGTCAACCGAGGCGCGGTCGCTCAAGAGCAATGCGCGGCTGGTTTGTTTCGCGTCGGTCTTTTGCGCGCCCTCCCGGACACGGATGGTGCCGAGGAACGCACCGTGCGACCGCTTGTCGAGCACCCCCTTGAACAATTCGCGGGTCGTGGCGCCAGGCGCGGCATGATCGACGACGACGGCATTCGTCGTATCCTGATCGCCGCGCTGCAAGTAAGCACCGGCGAGATCAACGATAGAACCGATGCCGTGCGCAACCTGCACATCTTGCCGAGACAGGTTCGCGCCGAGCGTCAGTCCGAAATTCCGATAGGTGGCCGCCGGTTCGAGGGCGGCGCGGACCATACCGAAATGGATCGCTTCTGGCCCCTCATCCTGCACTTTGACGTGAGTCAGCGACGCCCCCGCGCCCACCGACACGGTCGTCACGGTATTCGTCCAATAGGCGCCCTCACCGCAGTATCTCTCGACGATGGTCGCGCGACTGCTCGGCGCCAGGACGATGAGGTTGCGAAGATTGATCGAACCGTCGCCGGCGGAATGGACGATTTCGACAGGAGGGTCCAGCGTCACGCCCTCATCCAGCGCCAAGACAAAACCGTCGGCGAACATTGCCGCGTTCAGCGATGCGAACGGCTGACCGCCTGCAAGATCAGATTCTCCGATCGCCCGCCGCGCAATCTCGGGTTTCTCGATCAGCGTGCGCGCCATCGATGCAAACCACGCGCCTTTCGGCAACGAACCGGGCTTGAGTTCCAGTTTGCCGTGGCCCGGCTCGAACGGCTTGTCGGCCAGCGGGCGCAGATTGGTGAAGCGCCACGCCTCGTCGCGGCGCGACGGAAAGCCCCGTGCGACGAACGCATCGCGCGCCTTGGCGCGCGCGTCGCGCAGCCAAGCCGGCTCGCCTGCGTTTGGACGAAACACGTCGAGATAGGGCGCGGCTTCGGTCTTCACCGCCATCGCGTCAGACCCCGACCCCGGCATAGCCGGTCTTTTCCAGCTCGGCCGCTAGGCTCTTGTCTCCGGAGCGCACGATGCGACCTTCGCTCAGCACGTGGACGAAGTCCGGCGCGACATGATCCAGGAGCCGCTGGTAATGTGTAATCATCACGATAGCGCGGTTGGGCGCGCGCAGCCGGTTGATGCCGTTGGCGACGACACGCAACGCGTCGATGTCGAGGCCGCTGTCGGTCTCGTCGAGGATCGCGAGGCGCGGCTCAAGCATCGCCATCTGGAAAATCTCGTTCCGCTTCTTCTCGCCGCCCGAGAAGCCAACATTGACGCCGCGTTGTAGGAGATCGTCGTCGATTTCCAACAATTTCAATTTGTTGCGAACCGTCTTTAAAAATTGCCCGGCATCAAGTTCCGGTTCGCCCCGCGCTTTCCGGCCGGCGTTCAGCGCTACACGGAGGAAATACATGTTGTTCACGCCGGGTATTTCGACCGGGTACTGGAACGCTAGAAAAATGCCGGCGCGGGCACGATCTTCCGGCGACATGGCAAGCAGGTCCCGGCCGTCGTAGATGACACTGCCCCGTGTGATGTCGTAGCCGTCGCGGCCGGCGAGAATGCCGGCAAGCGTGCTCTTGCCGGAGCCGTTCGGCCCCATGATGGCGTGGACTTCGCCCGCCCTCACGGTCAACGACACGCCCTTTAGGATCTCGCGGCCGCCATCGACCGAGGCGTGAAGGTTTTTGATTTCCAACATGGAATGGCTCAGCCGACGCTGCCTTCGAGGCTGACGGACAGGAGCTTTTGTGCCTCGACCGCAAATTCCATCGGCAATTCCTTCAGAACTTCCTTGCAGAAGCCATTGACAATTAGAGAAAGTGCGTCCTCCTGCGACAGCCCGCGGCTGCGGCAGTAGAACATTTGCTCCTCGGAGATTTTGGACGTCGTCGCCTCGTGCTCGACCCGCGAGGAGGGGTTACGCACCTCGATATACGGCACTGTATGCGCGCCGCATTTCTGGCCGATCAAAAGCGAGTCGCACTGCGTGTAATTGCGCGAATTGACCGCTTTCGGCTGGACGCGCACGAGTCCGCGATAGGTATTCTGCCCTTTCCCCGCCGATATGCCCTTCGAGATGATGGTGGAGCGGGTGTTCCGGCCGAGATGGATCATCTTGGTACCGGTATCGGCTTGCTGGCGGTTGTTGGTGACGGCGACCGAGTAGAACTCGCCCACGCTGTCGTCGCCTTCGAGCAAACAACCGGGATATTTCCAGGTGATCGCCGACCCGGTCTCGACCTGGGTCCATGAAATCTTCGAGCGCGCGCCACGACAGGCGCCGCGCTTAGTAACGAAGTTGTAGATGCCGCCGCGGCCCTCGGCATCGCCGGGATACCAATTCTGCACCGTCGAATATTTGATCTGCGCGTCGTCGAGCGCGACCAGCTCGACAACAGCGGCGTGAAGCTGGTTCTCGTCGCGCTGCGGCGCGGTGCAGCCTTCGAGATAGGAGACATAGGCACCCTTGTCGGCGATCACCAGTGTGCGTTCGAACTGACCGGTCTTGGCGGCGTTGATGCGGAAATAGGTTGAAAGTTCCATCGGGCAGCGCACACCCGGCGGCACATAAACGAAAGACCCGTCACTGAACACGGCGGAATTGAGCGCGGCATAGAAATTATCGCCCTGTGGCACGACGGAGCCGAGATATTGCTGCACCAAATCGCCATGCTCACGCACAGCCTCGCCGAAAGAGCAGAAGATGATGCCGAGTTCGCCGAGCTTGTCCTTGAATGTAGTCGCGACCGAGACGCTGTCGAACACGGCGTCGACCGCGACGCCGGCCAGCGCCTTCCGTTCGTGCAGGGGGATGCCGAGTTTTTCGTATGTCCGAAGCAATTCGGGATCGACGTCGTCGATCGATTTTGGCGCCGCCTTCTGTTTCGGCGCGGAGTAATAGCTTGCGGCTTGATAGTCGATCGGCGGGAAATGGACATTGGCCCATTTGGGCTCGCTCATCTTCTGCCAGCGCCCGAACGCGCCGAGACGCCATTCCAAGAGCCATTCGGGCTCGCCTTTTTTGGCGGAGATGAAGCGGATCACATCCTCGTTCAGGCCTGGCGGCGCGCGGTCCTCGTCGATGTCGGTGACGAAGCCATATTTGTAACTGTCGCTGACGAGTGCTTGCGCGGAATCGGTCATGGCCGCACCGCAGGCTGCTGCTCCGCCGCGGCCTGGGTCGGCGCACCGAACGGCGTCAGTTCCGCCAGCGTAATCGCCGAAAGCGCAGCGCCGACGACGCGGTTGATGCGCTGCCAATGGGGCTTAGTCGAGCAGAATTCCGCGCGTGAACAATCTGGTTGATGCGATGTGCATTGCGTCGGGGCCAGGATGCCGTCGATCGCGGCAATTACCTCTGTCAGCGCGATTTGGTTCGCGGGCCGCGCTAAACGATAACCACCCGTCGCACCGCGGGCGCCCGTCACGATGCCAGCGTGTGCAAGCGTCTTAAGCACCTTTGCAACGGTAGCGCGCGGCAGCCGCGTCTCGGCCGCAAGCACAGCGGCCGTCATCTGGCGCTCGGGGTCCATTGCCAAATGGCTTGCGACGATGACGCCATAATCGGCCAGCTTGCTTAGGATGATCATGTCCTAACCCGTGGAAATTGCCCACTTATCCGCGCCCGCCACCAATTCGGACTGACGCGGTACGGATTAGGTTGGGACTTAAATCATATGTTCAACCTCATGCCAACGAAAAATTTGGCAAAGCGTGCGGGCGGGCCGGGCATCGCCTGCGGAAATGAAGGAGTGACATTGGGGCCCGCACAGTTGGTTTCGCGACTGGTACTCCTGACCGCCGCGCCTATTCCGTTGCTTCCTCCAGCAGGTAGCCGAAGCGTTGGCGTTTGGGGTGGAAGCGCCTCTCGAACTTGCGCGTTGTTTCCGATCACTTGAACGGATCGCCGAATGCCTAGACCGCGGTTACCTTGCCCGTGCGACGACACTCACGTTACTGATGCGGTTGCCCAAAATCTCAGACGTCGGCATGGCGGAACTGCAGCGCGCCAGGATGCTGGAAGTACAGCCCCGATCAGTCGCGTGTGCTGTTCCGTATACTCTTGAGCCGCCGATTCCACTATCGCCGGGGCGGCAGGCACCAATACGCAAGAAATTACGCCACCGCCGTTTTACCCAATCACGCCGTATAACCCTCGTCCGTGTGATCCAGAGTGTGTCGAGGAATGGGAAGCGGCATACAAGTATTGCGACGAACAAGGGCGTAGAGGAAATTTCCGGCCTGGGTATGTCGGGCCGGGCGCCGATTACGACAAATGTTTGGCGGGTTATGTCTCCGAGCGCTGCGGTGGAAATCCAACGGCTTAATCGACGAGCAAGGATAAGGCGATGACTGCCATAGACTACGATGAACTTGAAAAACACTTCGGCCTGCTAAGGACGGCACCTCAGAAATACTTAGCGATGGCCGATGAATTCGTTCGTGAAAACCCGAACCACGCGGGCGGATATTTTCATCGGTACTACGCCTGGGAAAAATTGGGCGACCATCAGCGAGCTCTGGATGACCTTGAAACGTCGCTCCGCCTTGAACCTCATCCAACCACCTATCGAGCGAAGGGGCGCCTCTTGCGCGCGATGAAGCAATATCAAGCCGCGATCGAAGCCCTAAGTATGTCCAAGACGATGGACCCTAAAGGGTGGATTGATGCCTACGGTCCTCTCTTCCGCGCCGACTGCCACGCACAACTTGGCGATGAGGCAGCGGCCATCGCCGATTGTGCCCTGCTGAAGGACAATCATTTTCTCCCCTACGGTGTCTTCGGCACACCGAGCGGGAATAAGCAGGAAGTGATTGCCGAAATTCGGCGACGCGCCGCTGCTGCGCGAGCAGCACAAGGCCGCGCGTAGATCACTTCGGCTGGACGCTCTGATCGCCGCCGGGGCTGCCGGGCGGCGGGATCACGGAACCGCTAGGCGTATCCGGAGGCGGCTTCACCGCGGTATGGTCCCCGGTCGGCGGCGGGTGTATCACTCCATTCGTTTGCGACAATTTCTTGCTTGGGGACTCGGTTTGGCCCGCTGCGTCATTGCCGGTCTGCGTATCCCGGTCATCGGGCGCATCGGCGACCTGTTCGGCCATCATCACCCGGACGGGTGGCGCGGCATAGGCGGAGCCCGCTATCAAGACCAGCGCCAAAACCGCTAACGATCCGTATCTCATGGGAACCCTCCTTTTGATCGGTGGAACCCGCAAAAACCCAACCGAAATCATGGGGGAAAGTTCCGTTCGTCAATCTCGCGCGAACGGGGAACCATTATCTAGGGAGTGGGGTACATGAAGTGATGAAACTACTCGTCATCGAGGACGACCGCGAAGCCGCGAGTTATCTCCAAAAAGCTCTCACCGAAAGCGGCTACGGTGTCGACCACGCCGCCGACGGCCGAGAAGGTTTGTTCCTCGCGACCTCAGGCAAATACGATGCGATGGTGGTCGATCGCATGCTGCCGGGGATGGATGGGCTGTCGCTGATCGCAGCTCTGCGCGCCGCCGAGATCGTCGTGCCGGTGCTGATCCTGAGCGCGTTGGGCGCGGTTGACGACCGCGTGAAGGGCCTACGCGCGGGCGGCGACGACTACCTCGTCAAGCCCTTCGCCTTCGCCGAACTGCTGGCGCGGATCGAGGTGTTGTTACGGCGCGGCGGCCTGCCTGCCGCAACCACGCGGCTCAAGGTCGGCGACTTGGAGATGGATTTGCTGGCGCGGCAAGTGACACGGGCCGGCAAGGGCATCGAATTGCTGCCGCGTGAATTTCGGCTCCTCGAATTTCTGATGCGGCACGCGGGCCAAGTGGTGACGCGAACCATGCTGTTGGAAAATGTCTGGGATTATCATTTCGATCCGCAGACCAACGTCATCGACGTGCATGTCAGCCGCCTGCGCCACAAGATCGATCGCGGTTTCGACCACGCGCTTTTGCAAACCATTCGCGGTGCCGGGTATAGTTTGCGCCTCAACTGAGGCGCGTCTATGTTCCGTCTCCTGCGCACCAACGCGTTCCGTCTCGCGGCGCTTTACATGGTTTTGTTCGCGGCGTCGGTGCTGACGCTGCTGGTCTTTATCTATTTCTCGACCGCGAATTTCGTCGAGCGCCAGACGGAAGAAACGATTGGGGCCGAAATCACCGGGCTTCTCGAGCAATATGGCGAACACGGCCTGCTCGGTTTGATCGAGGCGATCAATTCGCGCACTACAACCGAGCGCAACGAACCCACGCTCTATCTTCTCGCCGATCCCCGGCTTCGCCCGATCGCAGGCAATCTGGCGAGCTGGCCCCACACCGAGCCGATGAACGCTAGGCACGGTTGGGTTCGATTTCCGGTCGAACTCACGCGCGGCGGCACAAAGGCGACGTACGATGCAATGGCTTCCGTGACGATCCTGAACGGCGATTATCGTTTGCTGGTCGGCCGCGATTTGCGCGACGCCGAGGTGTTCCGGCGCCGTGTCGAGCAGACGTTATTTTTCGCTGCGCTGCTGACCTTGGCGCTGGGACTGGTCGGCGGCCTGTTGATGACGCGCAACGTGCTGCGGCGTGTGGAGGCCGTGAACCGCACCAGCGCCAGCATCATCGAAGGCGATTTTTCGGAGCGCGTGCCGGTGACCGGTAGCGGCGACGAGTTCGACCAACTCGCGGCCAATCTGAACGCGATGCTCGACCAGATCGAACGTCTGATGGCTGGGATGCGGCAAGTCACCGACAACATCGCACACGATTTACGCACGCCGTTGTCGCGCCTGCGTGCCCGACTCGAAGTGACGTTGCTCGAGCGGCCGGATGCAAACCGATACGCGGAGGCGTTGGCGGAAACCATCGCCGAGGCCGATCACCTGCTGGGCACGTTCAACGCGCTGCTCAGCATCGCGGAGGCGGAGGCCGGCGCGCGACGTGAGGCGATGGCGGAAGTCGATCTCGACGACATCGCGCGCTCGGTCGCCGATCTCTACGAGCCGGTGGCCGAGGAAAAGGGTCTTAAGCTCATCCTCGATATTTCGGCGCCGGCACCGGTCCGTGGCGATCGTCACCTTCTCTCGCAGGCGATCGCCAATCTGCTGGACAACGCAATGAAATACACTCCCGCGGGCGAAGTCCGGCTCGCGGTCCGGCGTATCGACGGCGCCCACATTCAACTTGAAATCGCTGATACCGGACCGGGCGTCCCTACCGCTCTACGCGAGCGCGTGTTCGATCGATTTTTCCGGTTGGAAAACAGCCGCAGCACGCCGGGTAACGGGTTGGGATTGAGCCTCGTGCGCGCCGTCGCCAAGCTCCATGGCGGCGACATACGCCTCGAAGACAACGGCCCCGGACTCAAGGTCGTGTTGGTGTTGCCAGCAGCGCCAGAGCGCGCGGCCGTCACGCTCAATCGATCGGCGGCCTGACCCAGTCGGACTCGCTGTTCAAACGCTCGGCGGTTTCGGTCACAAGGGCGCGCAGATCGCCCACGCAAAGCCCGGCGCTGCGCATCACCGGGACCATGATTTCGTCGCCAAGCAGCTCGTCGATGCTGGGTTCGACACCGGCTGATTTCCAATTGCGCATGCGCGTCTCCTACGGTGGAGTCCGTGGGTAGTGTCCCCGGAATTGGTGTCGATAATGTGGCGATTCGCTAAAATTTTACCGAGATGATCGCCGCGCCCGTGCTCGCGCCGCTGATGTTTCCACGTAAGGTGCACCGCAACAAAGCGAAGCGATGTTCAGCGTCAGGCGGGATTGAGGACGTGGATGACGCGGCCCGCCAGCATGTCCTTGGTCTTGGCGCCGTAAGCCGCCATATGCGGCGATGCGGCGTGGGCGCGCAGCGCGTCGGGACTTTCCCATTTCTCGATCACGACGAAACTATCCGCCCCAAATTTGACCTGCATGTTGCCTAGGCCAGGTTCGAGATCGGTCGCGGCGCCGTATTCGATGCAGCCTTTTTCCACCAGCACCGCCGGAACATTGGCGTTGAACGCGGCCAAGACCGCATCGCGTTGACCCGGTTTGGCGGTAATGATGGCGATGACGTGAATCATGTTTCCCTCCATTAAGCCGTCGGCCGTTTCGGAATGTCTAAGCCGCGTTGCACCGCCGGACGGGCCAGGCCACGCTCCAACCACGCTGGCACGTTCTTCAATTTGCTCCACTCGACCAGTTCGCCGGCCTCGTAGAAGCCGTTGATCGTCCGTACCCAGCCGAAATGCGCGATGTCGGCGATCGTATATTCGTCGCCCATGATCCATTGTTTACCGGCGAGATGCGCTTCCATAACACCGAGTAGGCGCTTGGTCTCGTTGACGTATCGTTGCAGCGGCCGCTTATCCTCGATTTGCTTGCCGGCAAATTTGTGGAAGAAGCCCACCTGACCGAAGATCGGTCCAACATTCGCCATCTGGAAAAATACCCATTCCATCGTCTCGTAGCGCCGCACCGGATCGCGCGACATCAGCTTGCCGGTCTTCTCGGCGAGATAGATCAGGATGGCGCCGGATTCGAACATGCCCATCGGTTTGCCGCCCGGACCATTGGGATCGATGATCGCCGGAATCTTGCTGTTGGGATTGAGCGCCGTAAATTCCGACGTGAAGGTCTCGTTCTTCATGATGTTGACGGCGTGCGCCTCGTAGGGGAGATCGCCGATCTCCTCAAGCGCGATCGACACTTTGACGCCGTTGGGCGTCGGAAACGAATAAAGCTGGAGCCGGTCACGATGTTGCGCCAGCCAGCGCTGGGCGATCGGAAACGCGGACAAATCGGGCATAGATACTTCCTCCCAAGGCTTCAGTTGACGTGAGGTTAGAGAGGGAGCGCGCCTGGCGCAACGAGGCGATGTGCCGACACCCCATGCAGCGCTGTCAGTCGCGCTCTACGGACAGTCCCGCTAAAAGTGGCGCGTACGCGGCGAGCCTGCTGGATACGAACTCGGTGAAGAGCCGCACGCGCTTCGTCTTGCGTGTCTCCCCCTGTGTGAGAAGCCAAACCGTTCCGTACAGGTGCAGGTCGGTACCCGGCACCCTCGCCAGCAAAGGGTCGGCGTCGCCGACGAAGCACGGCAGTGTCGTCATCCCGAGCCCTTGCCGTACGGCGACGATCTGCGCCTCGGCGTCCGTGGTCCTGAAGGGAACCCCCGTGGTGCGAACCTCACCCTCGCCGGCCCAATCCGGGACGCCGTACATGCTTATGACGATCCATCGGATGGGGTCGGGCACGCCCGCACGCCACGCGGCCAGCCGATCGCGGGACATATAGACGCCGCCGAACAACTCTGGTCCCTTTTGGCCGTAAAGATTGAGCGGCAGCGTTTTGCGATCGTAGACGACGCGGATCGCGACGTCGGCCTCTCGGTTGGTCAGATTTGCCAGCTCGCCAGACGGCAAGATTTCCATCTCGATGTCCGGATGCAGACGCGCGAAATCGGCGACGTCCGGCATGAGGAGGTGTGTCGCGAGGGTCGGTGACAGTGTCACCCGCAGCAGCCCGCGCACGTTCTGGTCGCGCCCGAAGACGCGCGTCTCCAGCAAGTGCGACGACGCCTCCATCTGGTCCGCGAACTCGAGAACCTCCTCGCCCGCCACCGTCAGGCGGTAGCCCGACGGCAACTTTTCGAACATCTTCGCTCCGAGGCGTTCCTCGAGCTGGACGATGCGTCGCAGCACGGTGGAATGGTTCACCCCGAGGCGCTCCGCGGCAGCCCGCACCGAGCCGCCGCGCGCGACGGCAAGAAAATAGCGAACATCATCCCAGTCGATCATGGTGCAATCCGGCACCGCTCGTATGTGAGTGGTACGGACGGCGATCATAGCCTATGCCGAGGAGCACGGCCCAATTCCGAACAGCGGACACCGATCGCGGCGGCTGACGTCAATCGCCCCGCCGGATCGATTTCGCACCACCGATGTGCGCGCTTCCGCACTCAACGCCCGACGCCGCCAGACCCATGTCGAGGTTCTCGGGGACATCCCCGAACGACCAAAGATGGAGCCTGAAAGGAACGGCCATGGGAAAGCTACAGGGTAAAGTTGCAGTCATCACCGGCGGATCGAGCGGCATGGCGCTGGCGAGCGCCAAGCGGTTCGTCGAAGAGGGCGCCTATGTTTTCATCACGGGCCGGAGGCAGGAAGTGCTCGACGAGGCCGTGAAGGTGATCGGCCGGAACTTGACTGGTGTGCGCGGCGACGCGGCCAATCTCGCCGACCTCGACCGCCTGTTCGATACCGTCAAGCGGGAAAAGGGCAAGATCGACATTCTGTACGCGAGCGCCGGCTGGGGCGAAGCCGTCCCGAAGGGCGAGGTCACCGAGCGGCATTTCGATGCGATCTTCGGCCTGAATGCGCGCGGCACGCTGTTTACGATTCAGAAGGCGTTGCCGCTGTTCAACGACGGCGGATCGATCTTCATGACCGGGTCGGTTTCGTCGGTGAAAGGTTATCCC
>JASHUX010000444.1 GCA_030039775.1 Alphaproteobacteria bacterium
CTTTCCGGCCGCAGTTCGGTGACGGTCGCCTCGGTCGTGACGATGTCGCCGATCCCCACCGGCGCCAGGAATTTCAGCGTCTGATTGAGATAGATCGTGCCATGGCCGGGCAGGCGGCTGCCGATCACCGCCGAAATGAACGTAGCGCCGAGCATGCCCTGGGCAATCCTGCCGCCGAACCGCGTTTTACGCGCATAGGCTTCGTCGAGGTGGACCGGATTGTCGTCGCCGGAGAGGGCGGTGAATTGGCGGATCAGCGCGTCGTCGACGAGGCGTTCCATGCGGGCCCATTGCCCAACGGACAGTTCCTCGTAGAAAAGCCCAGGTTTGACCCCGATCTCCTGGCCGCTATCCGGCATGACACCCGCCTCCCGACCGATTGAAAGCGGCGCAACATAAACGCATTGCTGCACCGCAGCAAGGACTTGGAAGCCGACTCGGCTGCTTCTTTGGCGGTTTCGGGGTAACATTGCGGCATGATGCCTGAGGCCCCTGCCCGGCCGCATACCCGCACCAGCCTGTCGGTCCGGCTTTTGCTGCTGACCGTGGTGTTTTTCATGCTCAGCGAGGTCCTTATCCTGGTGCCGTCGGTGGCGATGTTCCGGCGCGACTATCTGCGTATGGTGCTGGGCGAGGCGCATCTGGCAGCACTCGCGCTCGAGGCGACCCCCAACAACATGGTAAGCCCCGATCTCGCGAAAAAATTGCTGCAGCGCGTCGGAGCCCACGGCATCGTGCTGCACCGCGCCGACAACACCACGCTGATGCTCGACGCGCCGATGCCACCCAAGGTCGATGCGACCTACGACCTGCGCAACGTCATGCTGCCGATGCTGATCAAGGACGCGGCCGTGACGCTAACGGACAGCGGCAACCGGGTGCTGCGCGTGCTCGACGTATCGCCCAAGGAAAAGGGCGTGGTGGTCGAGGCGTTACTTGATGAGGCGCCGGTGCGGGCGGCGCTCCTCAATGTCGCAGAGCGAGTGCTGACCGTATCGATGATCACGTCGCTGATCGCATCGGTGGTGCTCTATTTCAGCCTGCAATGGCTGGTGGTTCGGCGCATGCGGCGCTTGACGCAGAGCATGACCGCGTTTCGCGACGCGCCCGAGGAGTTGGCGATCATCGCCCCGTCGGGCGCCGACGACGAGATCGGCCTGGCACAGCACGAACTGGCGCGCATGCAGCGGACCGTGCTCGGCGCACTGCGGCAGAACGAACGGCTCGTCGCGCTTGGCACCACGGTCACCAAGATCAGCCACGATCTCAAAAACATCCTCTCGACCGTGCGGCTGATGTCGGACGGGCTTGCCGGCATCGACGTACCGGAGGTGAAGCGTGTGCTGCCGGGTCTGATTGCAGCGATCGACCGGGCCGTCGCGTTGTGCGTCGGCACGCTCGGCTATACCCGAGAAGGTGCGGCACCGCTCAACCTCAAGGACTTTCCCCTCCAGCCCTTGGTTCAGGAATTAGCACCGGTGGTGGAAAACGGTGCGCAGGGCGATCGGCACCGATTGATCGATGAGGTGCCGGCGGACCTCGCCGTGCGCGCCGACCGAGACCAGTTATTCCGCGTATTGCTGAATCTGTCGCGCAACGCCGTGGAGGCCGGCGCCAATTGCGTCACCATCTCCGCTCATAACGGCGATAAGCGCGTGGTGATCGACGTCGCCGACAACGGCCCCGGCCTCACGCCCAAAGCGCGCGACAATCTGTTCCGCCCCTTTGCCGGCTCGGCACGTCCCGGCGGCACGGGCCTCGGCCTCGCCATCGCGCGGGAAATTTTGCGCGCCCATGGCGGCGACATCATTCTCGGCCGCAGCGGCGCTGACGGCACCCTGTTCCAGCTCAACCTGCCGGCGTAATCGATGCGCCCGCGCTCATAGCCGCCGCACCAACCCTACTCGCGCGGGCTGGGTTGGGAGGCGGCAGCCCGCGCGAGGAAAAAACTACTCGGCCGGTTCCGCCGCCAATGACCCGCGTTCGTGGCGACGTAGAAGATTGTTGGCGATCATCCCCACCGCCATGGCAGCGATGAACACGATGACCGTCGGCATGCCGGTCGAGAGATCGACGATCGCCGGCCCCGGGCAGAAGCCAATGAGGCCCCAGCCGACGCCGAACAGCACGGCGCCGCCGACCAGCGGAACGTCGATGTCTTTCGCGGTCGGCCAGAGGGCCCGCGCCGAGAACACCGGCGCGGTCTGGCGCCGTGCCAGCCAATAGCCCGCGAATGTGACAATCAGCGCGGCCGCCATCACCACAACGAGGCTCGGGTCCCAGTACCCGGTGATGTCGAGAAAGCCCTTGATCTTCTGCGTCTCGGTCATTTGCGACACGGTGAGGCCGGCGCCGAAGATCAGGCCGCAGACCAACGCGGCGACCGCGCGGATCATAAGACACCTCCCCAGACATGCCTGATCAAGAACACGACGATCATCGCCGTGACCATGAAGATACCCGTGGCGACAATCGAACGCGGCGACAGCCGCGCCATGCCACAGAGGCCGTGACCGCTGGTACAGCCGCCGCTCCATTGCGTGCCGAAACCGGTCAGAAGCCCGCCGACGACGATCACCGCCCAGTTCGTCGGCATGATAGGATTCGGCAACGCGTAACCGGCCGCGTGCATCAAAAGCGGTGCGGCGACTAATCCGACAAGGAAAGCAAGCTGCCACGGCAATTCGTCGCGGCGGAACGTCAGCGCGCCGCCGGCGATACCGCTGATCCCGGCGATGCGGCCGTTCAGCAGCATCAGGAGCGCCACGGCGAGGCCGATAAGGCCGCCGCCGATCGCGGCGGAAATCGGTGTAAAAGAAGTCAATATCGCCTCCGTCCTTTGACGTTGGCGGAAAGTATCCGGGCTTGACTGGCGCCGGTCAATCGAGGCGGCACGACGATCGCGGCGCGCGACCGCTCTTGCATCGCATCCACGGCATCAAGAATTTGGAACCAAGTTCGGTAGAATCGTCGTCGCCCGCCCGCCTGCAGGTTAATCCCCACAGATATTTCGTGAGTCCTAGTCGAGAGCGACGAGTTGCGCCTTGAGGTAGGCGCTTTCCGGCAAGAACGGATGCACGGGATGGTCGGGGGCGGCGCCGGACGTGAACAAGATGCGGCCGGATCGTCCGGCATCGTGCAGACCGCGGCGCACCGCCTCGGCGAAATCGCCCATCTCGACATTGTGCGAGCACGACGCGGCAAACAGGAAGCCGCCCGGCGCCACCACGCGCGCCGCAAGCCGCGCCAGCTTGCGATAGCCGCGCAGGCCCGCGCCCAGATCCTTGCGCGACTTCACGAAGGCGGGCGGATCCGCGACGACGATGTCGAAACGCCCGTTCGCCGCGATGAGACCTTCCAGTTTCTCGAACACCTCCGCGCGCTCGAAGTGAGCGGCGACGAGATTGTTGCGTTCGGCGGCAAGACGCGCCAATGCGAGCGCCGGCTCGGAACGATCGATGCCGACGACCTGACGGGCGCCGCCGCGCGCCGCCGCCACCGAAAAGCCGCCGGTGTAGCAGTAGAGATCGAGCACGCGCGCACCCTGTGCCAGCCCGGCAACGGCGCGGCGGTTGTCGCGCTGATCGTAAAACCAACCCGTCTTCTGCCCCCCGACCGGATCGGCAAGAAAATCGCAGCCGTTCTCATGGACGACGATCGGTCCGACGAGCTCGCCAACGACACGCTGACCAACCGGTAAACCCTCGACGGCGCGCGCCGCACTGTCGTTGCGCAACACGATAGCGCGCGGATGCAGCACCTGCACGCAGGCGGCGAGGAACTCGGCCTCGAGCCGATCGATGCCGGCGGTGTTGATTTCGACCACGAGTACATCGCCGAACCGGTCGATCACCACGCCGGGCAGACCGTCCGCCTCGGCGTGGATCAGGCGATAGAACGGATGCGCATACAGTTTGTCGCGGAGGTGCCGTGCCGCCGTCAGGCGCGCCGCGAAAAAATCCCGGTCGATGGCGGACGTGACGTCGCGGTCGAGGATGCGTGCGCTGACCAGCGGATGCGGATTGAACATGGCGACGCCGAGCGCTTCACCCGCCGCCGTGTTCAGCGTCACCAACGTGCCGGGCGGCAGCGCTCTTGCCGCCGCGTTCATCGCGATCTCGTTGGAATAGACCCAGGGATGACCTTGCGCCGCGCGCTTGTGATGGCCCGGAAGCAGCGTCACCACCGGGCGCGTTACAGGGTCGTCGGTCATCGAAAGGGAGCTTAGTCGCCGGCGCCGGTGCCGTCGCGGCGCGAATCCGCCGCGCCTTCGATACCG
>JASHUX010000445.1 GCA_030039775.1 Alphaproteobacteria bacterium
TAGGTCATCGCCCCGTTCCTTTCGCTGTGCGAACTTTAACACGCGCTTGTTCGCCGTCGCGCAAAATCTAGGGCCTTGGCCCGAGTCGCGCCTGGGACGTTCGCGGAACTGGGCTATAGGTTGGGTTAATCCCGCTGCAACAAGTCTGCTAAGCGCACGTCACTGTAGATGATCGACGCTCACTAGCCTCCCGAGCGTCGAATGTACCCCACTAAAGCGCCGGCCTCCCCGCCGGCGCTTTTTCTTTGCGCCCCATTGTCGTGTGTCTCGGGGGATGCGGTCGGTATGGGCAGCGTAAGACTCGGTAAGGCCCCTATCATCCCGCATTCCCCCCATTGGGATGACGGCCTTGTCGACGCCAGCGATTCCCCTCGCTGGCGTCTCCTTTTTTTTGTCTCACCGACCCAAAACATTAAATCGCATGCTGCGCAGCAAATTTTTCATAAATTGCTAGATTGATGTACATTAGTATTATTCAAGAAATGTTTCCCGTGAAACATCGCCCAGGCCGCCTGCACGGACGGAGGATGTTCGAATCACCTGGCGAATTCGCCTGATCGCGCTCGATTCCGGGGTCCTGCCCCGCTAGATTGTGGCGATGGAACAGTTCGAGGTGGTGGTTATCGGCGGCGGACATGCCGGCTGCGAGGCGGCCGCCGCGGCGGCACGTCTGGGCGCGCGTACCCTGCTTCTCACGCACAAAATCGAAACGATCGGCGAAATGTCGTGCAATCCGGCCATCGGCGGCCTGGCCAAGGGTCATCTCGTGCGCGAGATCGACGCGCTCGACGGCGTGATGGGCCGTGCTACCGACCGCGCCGGCATTCAGTTCCGCATCCTTAATCGCAGCAAGGGCCCGGCGGTGCGCGGGCCGCGCGCCCAGGCCGATCGCAAACTGTACCGCCAGGCCATGCAAGCGATGTTGGCCGAGCAGCCGAGTTTGACCATCCGGGCCGCCGCCGCCGAGGATTTGCTGGTGGAGCAGGGCCGCGTCGCCGGTGTCGTGACGGCGGACGGGACCGAAATCCGGGCCGGCGCCGTGGTCCTGACCACCGGGACGTTCTTGCGCGGTATGATCCACTGCGGCGAAGAGCGGATTCCGGCCGGCCGGGTCGGCGAGGCGCCGTCGGTCGGCTTGTCGGCGACCCTTGAGCGCGCGGGCTTCGCGCTCGGCCGCCTCAAGACCGGGACGCCGCCGCGGCTCGACGGCCGCACCATCGATTGGGCCGGACTCGAAGTGCAAGAGGGCGACGACCCGCCGGTGCCGTTCTCGTTCCTGACCGAGCGGATCACCACGCCGCAGCGCCCGTGCCACATCACGTCGACCACCGAGGCGGGGCATGCGCTGATTCGGGCCAATATCCATCGCGCGCCGGTCTATTCGGGTCAAATCCAAGGGACTGGGCCGCGCTATTGTCCCTCGATCGAGGACAAGGTGGTGCGGTTTCCGGACCGCACCCGGCACCAGATTTTCCTCGAGCCGGAAGGGCTGGACGACGACACCGTCTATCCCAACGGTATCTCGACCTCGCTGCCGCGCGAGATCCAGGCCGAATTGCTGAAGCATATTCCCGGCTTGGTGCGGGGGCGGATGATCCGGCCGGGCTACGCCATCGAGTACGATTATATCGACCCGCGCGAGCTGCGGCCGACTTTGGAGACGCGCCGGGTGCCGGCCCTGTTCTTGGCCGGGCAGATCAACGGGACCACCGGCTATGAGGAGGCGGCGGCGCAGGGGCTGATGGCGGGGCTGAACGCCGCGTTGAAGGCGGGCGGGCAGGGCGAATTCACCCTCGACCGGGCCAGCTCCTATATCGGTGTGCTGATCGACGATCTGGTGACCCGCGGCACGGCTGAGCCCTACCGCATGTTCACCTCACGCGCGGAATACCGATTGGTGCTGCGGGCCGACAACGCCGACCAGCGCCTGACGCCGCTCGGCTTGCGGCTCGGTTGCGTCGGATCGGCGCGGTCGGCGGTGTTTTCCGCCAAAATGGCCGAGCTGGAACAGGCGAGGGCGCTCGCGGCCGGCTTGCGGGCGACCCCGACCGCGCTGCGCGCCCAGGGTCTTACGGTCAACGAGGATGGCGTTTCCCGCGCCGTGACCGACCTGTTGGCCAATCCCGCGCTCGATTTGCGCCGTCTGTCGTCAATTTGGCCTACTCTCGCGTCACTTTCCCCCGCGGTCGCCGAGCAGATCGAGACCGATTCGCGCTATGCCGGGTACCTGGCACGGCAACAGGCGGAAATCGCCGCGTTCCGGCGCGACGAAGCCCTAGCCCTGCCCCGCGACCTCGATTATGCCGCGGTCGGCTCGCTCAGCCACGAAATCCGTACCAAGCTTGCCGCCGCGCAGCCCATGACGTTGGGCGCTGCGGCGCGGATTTCCGGCGTGACGCCGGCGGCGCTGGCGGCCCTGCTCCGCTACGTCAAGCGCCGGCCAGCCGCCGATTCGGTCGCGGCGTGACTCTCACCGCCGCGGGATTTGGGCGGCTGACCAATGTTTCACGTGAAACATTGACGCGGCTCGAGGACTATGTCCGCCTGCTCGCGGCCTGGAATAACCGGATCAATCTGGTCGGGCGCAACACGATCGGCGATGTCTGGCAGCGCCACATCCTCGATTCGGCGCAAATTCTCCATCACTTGCGTCATTCCGACCGTACTTTCGTCGATATCGGCAGCGGCGCCGGCCTGCCCGGCCTGATTCTGGCGATCCTCGGCGTCCGCGCGGTCCATTTGGTCGAATCGGACCGGCGCAAAGCCGTGTTCCTCGCCGAGGCCATCCGCCTCACCCGCGCGCCGGCTACGCTTCATGTTCGCCGCGCCGAGTCCATGCCGGCCATGCCGGTGGACGTCGTGACGGCCCGCGCCTGCGCCAATCTCGGCGATTTGCTCGCCCTGGCCCAGCCGTTTATCGGCCCGGACACGATGTGCCTGTTCCTCAAAGGCAAAGGCGTCGCGGCCGAATTGACCGATGCGGCAAAAGATTGGAACATGGTGGCGGAAGCGGTGCCGAGCCTCACCGACAAATCCGGCTGTATCTTGAAGGTGGAGGGGGTTTCCCGTGTCGAGCGTCCCTGACGCTGCGTCGCTGCCGCCGCCCGATCTGCATCGCCCGCGGCTTGCCGAGCCGCGCGTGATTTGCCTTGCCAATCAAAAGGGTGGCGTCGGCAAGACGACCACGGCGGTGAACCTGGCGACGGCGCTGGCCGCGGCGGAAAAGCGAGTGCTGCTGATCGACCTCGATCCGCAAGGGAACGCCTCGACCGGCCTCGGCATTTCACGGCACGACCGATCGAATTCCAGCTATCAGCTCCTGCTCGGCCTCGCCAGCCTGCCGCAAACGGTTAGGCAGACTCTCGTTCCCTATTTGTTCGTTGTCCCCGCTAGCGGCGACCTCGCCGGCGCCGAGATCGAGTTGATCACGCTCGACCGCCGCGAATACCGGCTCAAGGACGCGCTGGCGAACCGGCTCGACGGCTTCGATTTCGTGCTGATCGATTGCCCGCCATCGCTCGGCCTGTTGACGCTCAACGCTCTGGTCGCCGCGGACGCAATCTTGATTCCGGTGCAATGCGAGTTCTACGCGCTCGAAGGCGTCACCGCACTGACGCGCACGGTGGAGCGGGTCAAGCGCGCGCTCAACCCGAAGCTCGCGATCCAGGGCGTGGTGCTGACCATGGCCGACCGCCGCAACAATCTCTCGGTCCTGGTCGAGCGCGACGTGCGCGCGCATTTCGGCGACGCGGTCTATGAGACCGCGATTCCGCGCAACGTGCGCTTAAGCGAGGCGCCGTCGCACGGCAAGCCGGCGCTGCTCTACGATTTTCATTCGGCCGGCGCGCAGGCCTATGTCCATTTAGCGCGCGAACTATTGGCGCGCGAGCGTCGACGGGAAGCGGGGGCTTGATGAGCGACGAAAAAAAAGGGCCGCGGCTCGGGCGCGGCCTGTCGGCGTTGCTGGGAGACGATGACGATACGGCCGCGGCGGGTTCGGCTGGCGGCGCGGCGGGGTCGCGGCCGGTGCCGATCGAGCATCTGCATCGCGGGCGCTTTCAGCCGCGGCGGAAATTCGACGCGGCGCAAATGGACGCGCTTGCGGATTCGATCCGCGCGCAAGGCGTGTTGCAGCCGCTGTTGGTGCGGCCCCATCCCGAGCGCGCCGGCGAATACGAAATCCTTGCCGGCGAGCGGCGTTGGCGCGCGGCGCAAATGGCGCAGCTTGTCGACGTGCCGGTGCTGGTGCGCGACATCGCGGATCGCGAGGCGCTTGAGATCGCGCTGGTCGAGAACGTACAGCGCCAGGATCTCAATCCCATCGAAGAGGCGCGCGGCTATCAACGCCTCGTCGGCGAATTCAACCACACGCAGGACGACATCGCACGCGCCACCGGCAAGAGCCGGCCTCACATCACCAACACGCTGCGCCTTCTCACCTTGCCGGAGGAAGTGTTGGCGCTGGTGGAAGAGGACAAGCTCAGCGCCGGCCAGGCTCGGCCGCTGGTCGGCCATCCCGACGCGCTCCTAATCGCGCGCGATGCGGTCGCGCACGAACTCTCCGCGCGCGCGGTTGAGGCGCGTGCCCGCCCCACCGGCAAGAAAACATCGAAGAAAAAACCGCGCGCCACAGCGGCGCACACCGACGTCAATCTCCACGCGCTCGAGCGCGAGTTCGAGACCTTGACCGGCATGAAGACCCAGATCATCGGCGATGGCGGCCTCGGCACCATCATCTTCGCCTTCACCAACCTCGACCAGATCGACGCGTTCCTCGCGAAGCTCCGGTACACCTAAGCGGCGGCACATGCTCAAGACCGTGCGCGGAATCTTGGTTGCCGGGCACGGTGTCGCGTCGGGCCGATCGATTGTCGATCGGCGCTTTCCGGGCGGCACCATCCGGCTGCAAGAAAAATTTTTCCGCGACCGCGGGCTCGATCTCGATGCGTATTTTCCGCGCGGCTTTGTGCGGGGCACGCTCAATATTCGGTTCTCGCGTGGAATCGTCGCGATCAAGCATCCCGATTTCACGTTCCGCGCGGTCGCATGGACCGACCTGTTCCCGCCGGAGAATTTCTTCCTGACCGGTTGGACCGTGATCCATGGCGGGCGGGATTATCCTGGGCTTCTCTATATTCCCGACCCCGAAACCAAGCCTGATCATTTCCAGGATCGGCGCGTCCTCGAAGTGATCGCTGAATCGATTCCGGAGATTTCCGTCGGCGATGCCCTGTCGCTGACGTTCGATTCCGATGCCGTCGATATCGACTAGCAGGCTGTTGAAAAACCGGTAGCGGTTATTGGCGAGACATGATTCAGTCGACGGGGATTTTTTGTTGAGGATCATG
>JASHUX010000446.1 GCA_030039775.1 Alphaproteobacteria bacterium
CGAGTGCTTCAGCGGCGTCGAGCGGCGGCAGCAGGCCCGGCAGCCGCGCCGCCAGCATCGATTTGCCGGAGCCGGGCGGCCCGATCATCAGCATGTTGTGACCGCCCGCCGCCGCGACTTCGAGAGCGCGCTTGGCGGTTTCCTGCCCCTTGATGTCGACGAGATCGAGGCGCGACGACGATGCCTCGGCCATACGCGGCTCCGGCGGCGACAGAAGTTGCGTGCCTTTGAAATGATTGATCAGCGCGATCAACGACGGCGCCGCCAGGATTTCGAGTCCGCCCGCCCACGCGGCCTCGCTGCCGCACGCTGCCGGACAGATCAGACCGAGCTCGTCGCCGACCGCGCCCATCGCCGCCGGCAATACGCCGGCGACCGGGAGGATCGAACCGTCGAGCGATAACTCGCCGAGCGCGACGTAGCCGGCGATCTGGTCGTCCGACAGCACTTCCATTGCCGCCAGCAGGCCGAGCGCGATCGGCAAATCGAAATGGCTGCCTTCTTTCAGAATGTCGGCGGGGGCCAGATTGACGGTGATGCGCTTCGACGGCAACGCCAGGCCCATCGAGGTCAGCGCCGCACGGACGCGCTCGCGCGATTCGGCCACGGCCTTGTCGGGCAAACCGACGACCGTGAAGGCGGGAAGGCCGGAGGCAATGACGACCTGCGCCTCGACTTCGACGACGTCGATCCCTTGGAACGCGACGCTTCTGACGCGTGCAACCACCGGTTCCCCCACCGAGTCGGTTTTTCGACTTATGTCACGGATCGCACCGGCGCCAGCGCGGCCTTGTCGGAAAACCTAGTCTGGACCTATCGTAGGTCATGAGCGCGGAACTCAACCACATCATCGTGCCGGCCAAAGACAAATGGGCCTCGGCCAAATTCCTTGCCGGCGTCCTCGGCGTCGCGGCCGGACCGGAATGGGCGCATTTCGCGCCGGTGCGCGTCGGCCGCGTCACGATCGATTTCGACGACGCCAAGAATTTCTCGCACCACCACTGCGCCTTTCTCGTCAGCGAGGCCGAGTTCGACGCGGCGCTGACGCGCATCAAAGCGGCGGGCATCGAATTCTTCGCCGAATTCTGTCGCAGCGGACCGGGCGAGATCAATCGGAATTACGGCGGCCGGGGACTCTATTTCGACGATCCGAACGGGCACTTGTTCGAGTTGATCACGCGGCCTTACGGCGACGTGCCCGAACAATGGATCGAGGGAAAAGCGGTACGTTCCGAGCGCTAGACGCGCTTGATCAAAAGCCAGAAATCCTCGCCCGGCGCCTTGAGCATATGGACGCGGACGGCCGGCTCGCTGAACCGGGTGAAGACATAATCGAACGAGGTATCGATCATGCCTTTGGTTACGCCTTCCTTGAACTTGCCGTAGAACTTCGCGGTGTTGGTGCAGGGCGCGATGTCGTGGAACCAGTTGCGCCCGATCACGTGCTGCTGTTTTAACCCCGAATAAAGGCTTTCGGCCCGATTGTAGGCGAGCACGCCGCCTTCCAAATCGAGCCGGATGATGCCGAAGGGCAGGGAGTCGAACTCGATGCCGGACATCAGGTCGAGGCGCTCGGTGTCGGTGTCCTCGAAGCGGAATTCCGTGGTCGTCGTGTTCATGCCCGGCACTATGACGGGCAGTTCTTAACGGGTTATGAATTTGGGGTTCGACTCGTTGCTTTGCCTCGAATTTTGATCGGCGCTAAGCTCGCCTAACCAGTTTTGGGGAGGATGAAATGTGGAAAGATTTCCGCGCCTTCATCATGCGCGGCAACGTCGTCGATCTGGCCATCGGCGTCATCATCGGCGCCGCGTTCGGCAAGATCGTCAGCTCGCTCGTGAGCGACGTCATCATGCCGCCGATCGGCCTATTGCTGGGCCAGGTCGACTTCTCCAGCATCTTCATCCCGCTGTCGTCGCATCACTACGACACGATCGCCGCGGCCAAGGCGGCGGGCGCGCCGACCATCAATATCGGCATGTTCATCAACGCCATTATCGATTTCGTCATCGTCGCATTCGTCGTGTTCATTGTGATGCGGTACGTCAACCAGATGTTGCCGAAGCCGCCGCCGGCTGCCGTCACCACTAAGGATTGCCCGCGTTGCGCGACGCAAATTCCACTTGCGGCGACGCGCTGTCCTAACTGCACCTCGGAACTGGGCGCGGCGTAGTCAGTCGGACTTGCGGCCGCGCGCGGCGAGCCGCGCCTCGATCGCGTCCCAGACGCGCTTCTCCAAAGTCACGCCGTCGAGACGATTGATCTCTTGGATCCCGGTCGGCGACGTGACGTTGATCTCCGTGAGGTAATCGCCGATCACGTCGATGCCGACGAACAGCAGGCCCTGTTCGGCCAACGTTGGACCGATGGCGACGCAGATGTCCCGCTCGCGCTTGGTCAACTTGGTTTTGTCGGCGCGGCCGCCGACATGGAGGTTGGCGCGCGCCTCGCCGGCGGGCGGTACGCGTAGCACCGCGCCGACCGGCTGCCCCTCGATCAGGATGATGCGCTTATCGCCCTGCCGGATCTCCGGCAGGTAGCGCTGCACCATGATCGGCTCGAGGCTCATGCCGGTGAACATTTCCAGGAGCGCGTTGAGATTGTCGTCATCGCGGCGGAGATGGAACACGCCGGCGCCGCCGTTGCCGAACAGCGGCTTCAGGATGATTTCGCTGTGCTCGGCGCGGAACGCGGCGACGGCGTCGCGGTCGCTGGTGATCAGGGTCGGCGGCATCAAGCCGTCGAAATGCGTCGCGAATAGTTTTTCCGGCGCGTTCCGTACGCTGACCGGATCGTTGACGATCAGTACGTCTTCCGTCACGTGCTCAAGAAGATGCGTCGCAGTGATATAGGCCATGTCGAACGGCGGATCCTGGCGCATCAGGATCACGTCCATCGCCGCGAGGTCGAGCGTCTCCGCCGCACCGTGGGTGAAATGCTTGCCGCCGGGTGCGCGCACGACTTTGACCGGCCGGGCGCGCGCGGTGAGGCGGCCGTCGTGCAGCGACAAGTGCCGCGGCAGATAATGGTAGAGTGCGTGGCCGCGCGCCTGCGCCTCAAGTTGCAGGACGAATGTGGAATCGCCCTCGATATTGAGGCCTTCCATCGGATCCATCTGAAAAGCGACGGCGAGACTCATGCGGCCCTCGTCATTGCGGACCGAGCGGCTCGGCCTTGATTCCGCCGCGGCCGGGGGGCGGCGGGGGGGCCGCGCTGCCCGGAGTGTCCTGGTCCTCATCCTCCGGCGGCGGCCCATTCACGTCTTCACCGGTGGGCGGCGGTCCGTTCATATCCTCGTCCGCGGGCGGTGGACCGTTCACGTCCTGGCCGGCGTTCGGCCCGTTGACGTCCTCCGCCGCCAAAATGCGGATGAACGGCACCACGCGCCGCACCCCGGCGATATTGCGGGCATGGCCGACGACCGCGTCGAGCTCGGGCTGGGTGCGGGCAAAGCCCATGACGTAGACGACGCCGTCGAAGGTCTTGATGGTGTAGTTGATCGACTTGATGTCGATG
>JASHUX010000447.1 GCA_030039775.1 Alphaproteobacteria bacterium
TAGTTGCTTTATGCTCGGCTGCGGCGAACGTCCGCGCCGAGGACCCGGCTTACGATAAGGTGTTCATGGACCGCGCCTTCGCTGCGGGGCTTGTCGAACTCGCGGAAGCGATCTCCGCGACGCCAGGAATTTCGCCATCGCGTTGCGCGGCTCGTCGGTCTGCCATGACGCAACGAACGTGTCGATCCCGGCCCGAACCGCGTCGCGCAGCGGCAAATCTTCCCAGGCCTGCATAAGCCGTTTCTGGGCGCGTACAGCTAACGGACCGTTGGCGAAGATCGCGTCGAGCCATTCCTCGACCGCGTCGTCGAGCGCGTTCGCCGGCACCACGCGTTCGACCAGTCCCCAACGTTCGGCGTCGGCGGCCGAAAACGTATCGCCGAAATAGAGGATTTGGCGAGCCCTGCCCCAGCCGACGAGCATCGGCAATAGCGCCGCCTCGACAACCGACGGAATGCCGATCTTGACCTCAGGCATGCCAAATTTCGCCGTCTCCGCCGCGACACGCAGATCGCAAGACGCGGCAATTTCGAGACCGCCGCCCAAGGCATAACCCTCGATCCGCGCAATCACCGGCACGGCCACGCGGCGCACCGCGTCACAGCAGCGATGGACGCGCGTGATGAGCGTAGGGGCCGTGGTCGAATCGAGCGTCGCCATTTCGGCAATATCGACGCCGCCGATGAACGCCCGCGCGCCTTGCCCCGTCAGCACCACGGCACGCAACTTGTCATTGCCGGCCAGCGCCTCGAACGCCGCGACAAACTGCTCCATCAGCGCGCTGTTCAGGACATTGAGTTTGTGCTCGTTGTTGACGACAACGCGTGCCACGCCGCCGCCGGCCCGTTCTTCGATCGTCGTGCGAATGCCGGTCATCGTGATTCGTCGTCGTCCTCGGAAGAAGGTTCTTCCTCGACCGTCGGAACGCGATAATTGCCGCCGATCCAACGCGCCAAGTCGATCGTCTGGCAGCGCGCTGAACAAAACGGTCGGAACCGTTCCTGCGTCGGCTTGCCGCAGATCGGACATGCCCGCGCCGCGGTTTTCGCCGCCTCGGGTGTCTGCTTACCCATCGTCAGAAGATATAGGAACGATGGCGACGCTGTCGCGGGGTCGCCGCTCGGCGACAATTTTGATTCGATGACCCAAACGCGCCTCAAGTTCGCGTCTCGCCTGGCCTGCCGCGTCATCACAGCAGGCCGCAATATCCGGATGGACGCGCAAACCGAGCCGCTTGTCCGGCGCCGCCCGGCTTTCGCGCTGCAACTGACGCAACGCCTCCAACGCCACGGTGAGCGGTGTTTTGACCGTTGCGGCGTTCGGACCATATTCGAACAATTGTTCGGTCAACGACGGGCGACGCCGCGCCACCGTCAGCTCGAAATGGCCAAGCCGCGTCCAGCCGAGGTAGTTCGGCCCCTCGCCCAACGCACTTCTCAGCGTTGCCGCGACGCGGGCCCGAGCTTCGCGATCTTTCATGCCGATGAAATCGATGACGATCGGCCCGGAGAGATCGCGCAGACGGATTTGCCGGGCAATTGCTTTGGCTGCCGCAAGATTGGCGGACATCGCGCCGGCGCGCCCGCCATCGACGTCGATCAACGTCGCCGCCGCCGTCATTTCAACGGTTATGGCGCCGTCCTTCGGCAACGCGATGCGCGGCGCTAGAGCCGCCTCAATGTCGGCGGCAATGCCTTCCGCCTCGAACAGCGGCATCGGTCCTCCGTGGAGTTGAACGGCAGCCCCGAATTTCTTTGCTTCGGCCAACACGGCGACATCGTCGACGACGATCTCGTCGGCCGCGAATTCCTTGAGCAGGGCCGTTAGCGGCGTCTCGCGCCGATACAAGAGTTTCGGCGGCGCGCCCCTCGCGGCAACCGCCTGCTCCGCCGCGGTGAGCTTCATGGTCAGGCTGGCGGCTTTATCCGCGCGCGCCGCTTTCGTCACACGGACGAAAACCGTTTCGCCTTCGCGCAGCATCACGCCGCGCGGTACATCTTCGCCGCCGAGAAAGCCGGGGCGCTCATCGCCGATATCGACCAGCGCCGCCGGCAATTCGGGACGAAGTGTCGCAACCCGGCCGAGATAGATATCGCCGGCTCGTGCCGCGCCATGCGTCCGTACCAAGCGCAACGCCGATAATTCGCCGTCTTCGAGCAGCGCCGCCCATATCTCGCCGGGCGACAGTGACAACAGCAACCGCCGCGTCATGACGCGAGGCGCCGCGCGCGTTCGTATCCAAGACCGGCTAGAAGCGCCGTGGTTTCGTAAAGCGGCAGGCCGACGATGTTGGAATACGACCCGCCGATCGCGCGGATATAGCGCGCCGCGATGCCCTGGATGGCGTAACCCCCGGCCTTGCCGAGGCCCTCGCCGCTTGCGGCGTAGTCGGCAATCTCCTCGGCCGTGAGGCGCTTGAAGGTGACGTTGCTGGCCACAAGCCGCGTCCCGACCTTGCCCTCGGGCGTCATCGCGGCGATGCCGCCGATCACGCGATGGCGCCGCCCCGAAAGCAACGCGAGGCAACGGCGCGCCGTATCGATGTCCTGCGGCTTGGGCAGGATGCGGCGCCCGCACGCCACGACGGTATCGGCGGCCAGGATGAAGGCCCCGCGATGACGCGGCGCGCAGGCATCCAGCTTGGCGCGCGCCAGGCGCGCGGCATGAGCCGGCGGCAACTCGCCGGGGAGCGGCGTCTCGTCTAGATCGGCCTGGTCTAATTCGTCGGGGGCAAGTCCGACTTGAGACAGCAAGTCGCGACGGCGAGGCGAGGCTGAAGCCAGCACCAAGCGCTGCGTCGTCACGGCGCTATTTGAAACGGAAGGTGATGCGGCCCTTGCTCAGGTCATACGGCGTCATTTCGACATTGACCCGGTCGCCCGCGAGCACGCGGATGCGGTTCTTGCGCATTTTTCCGGACGTGTGGGCCAGCACTTCGTGATCGTTATCCAGCCTCACCCGGAACATGGCGTTGGGCAGCAATTCGGTCACGGTACCCGAAAATTCAATCAGATCTTCCTTCGCCATTCATAACCTATAGTTGGTTCGGTCGGTCGGCGTCACCTTGTTGGCGCGCCGCCGCCCGGTCAAGCCCCCTCGCGCAGCATTAACCCCGAATCTGCAGGACGCAGATCAGCGTAAAGAGTCGGCGCGCGGTATCGCCGTCGATCGTCACTTGCGGCGCGAGGCGTTCGCGCAGTAATTCCGAGGCCTCGTCGTGCAGCGCCCGGCGGCCCTGGTCGATCGCCGTGATCCTGGACAGCGGCGCATTGCGGATCGCGAGATTGTAGCTTTCGCAGATCAGGAAATAGTCTTTGATAATCGAACGGAATTCGGCGAGAGCCAGCGTGACCCGGTCGACCGGCTTCTCGTTCGCAGCGCGGATATCGAGGATCAAGCGCGGTCCCTCCATCGCCAAATGCAAGTGAAATGGACCGTCGGCGCCGCCCGTTGGCGCGAAACTGTTTTCCTCGAGAAGATCGAAGATCGCCGTGGCGCGTTCGTGTTCGATATCGGCGCTGCGCCGAACTACCGTATGCTCGTCCAGCGTAATATTGGCGATGCGCTGGTTGTCGGCCGCCATCAGCCGCGCGGCAGGTTGAGCCGGATCGCGATCGAATGCGCATGCGCCTCGAGACCCTCGGCTTCCGCCAGCGTCACCGCGGCGGGTCCGATCGCGTTGAGCGAGGCCGCGTCACAGCCGAGGATCGACGTGCGCTTCATAAAATCAAGCACGCCCAGACCCGATGAGAACCGCGCGCTGCGCGATGTCGGCAAGACGTGGTTTGGGCCGCCGACATAATCGCCGACCGCCTCCGGCGTGTAGCGGCCCAGGAAAATGGCGCCCGCATTGTGAATTTTCGCCGCGAGTACATCGGGTTGCTCGACGGCGAGTTCGACATGCTCCGGCGCGAGACGATCGACCAGCGTCGCCGCCTCGTCCAGTTGGCCGACGACGATGATCGCGCCGTGGTTCTGCCAGCTCGCGCGCGCGATCGGACTCCGCGGCAACGCCGCGAGCTGCGTTTCGACGGCGGCGGCGACCCTGTCGGCAAACGTGGCATCGTCGGTGATGAGGATCGATTGTGCGGCTTCGTCGTGCTCGGCCTGGCTCAACAAGTCGGCGGCGATCCAGGCCGGATCGTTGCGCTTGTCGGCGACGACGAGAATTTCCGACGGACCGGCGATCATGTCGATCCCGACCGTGCCGAAGACACGCCGCTTTGCCGCCGCGACATAGGCGTTTCCCGGCCCAACGATCTTATCGACGGCCGCAACGGTATCGGTGCCATACGCCAGCGCGCCGATCGCCTGCGCGCCGCCGATGCGGTAGGCCTCGTGCACGCCAGCGAGCTTTGCCGCAGCCAGTACCAGCGGGTTGAGCTTGCCGTCGGGCGACGGCACCGCCATCGCGACACGCTCGACGCCCGCGACCTTCGCCGGAATCGCGCTCATCAGCACCGACGACGGATAAGCAGCGGTTCCGCCGGGTACATACAGTCCTACGGCCGCAACGGGGGTCCAGCGCGCCCCGAGCCGCACGCCGCGTTCATCACGATAGTCCACCGCAGCCGGCAGCTGGGTGCGGTGGTAGGCCTCGATGCGCTCGGCCGCGAGGCGCAGCGCCGCCAGTCGGTCCGGGGCGCAGGATTTTTCCGCCGTGTCGATCTCGTCGCGCGTGATGCGTAGTGTCCCGGCCGTCAATTCGAGCCGGTCGAAGTTCCGCGTGTAGTCGATGACCGCCGCATCGCCGCGCGAGCGCACATCGGTGAGGATCGCGGCCACCGCATCGTCGACGCGCTCGTCGATCTCGCGCTTGGCATTAAGCAATGCGGTAAACGCGGCCGAAAATCCGGCACTCGTTGCGTCAAGCCTACGCATCGGCGGCGTCGCGGAAGCGGTCGATCCAAGCATTGATCTGCTCGGTGCGGGTCTTGAGCGCGGTACGGTTGACGATCAACCGTGCCGTGATTCGCGCGATCTCCTCGATCTCGACCAGGTTATTAGCCTTCAGTGTCGAGCCGGTCTGCACCAGATCCACGATCTGCCGCGACAGACCCAATCCCGGCGCCAACTCGATCGCACCGTTGAGCTCGATGCACTCGGCCTGAACACCGCGCGCCGCGAAAAATCGGCGCGTGATCTCGGGATATTTGGTCGCGATGCGAATATGACTCAGGCGTCCGAGATCGTCTCGGCCCGCATCTTCCTCCGGCCCGGCGACGACAAGCCGGCAGTGGCCGATGTCGAGATCGAGCGGCGCGTAAATTTCGGGATAGTCGAACTCCCGCATCACGTCGGCGCCGGCAATGCCGAGATGCGCGGCGCCGAACGCCACGAATGTAGGAACGTCGAAAGCCCGCACGCGAATGACGTCGAGCTCGTCGTGGTTGGTTCGGAACCGAAGCTGGCGGTCCTCGGGATCGTCGAATGCCGGTTCGAGCTCTATCCCGACGCGGCGCATGAGCGGCACCGCCTCGTCGAGGAGGCGCCCCTTGGGCAAGGCCAGAACCAGCCGCTCATTCGCCGACACGGAATATCTCCTGACAAGAAAGGCGGCTAAGCCGCGCCGCCTTCGACCGGGTGACGGGGCTCCTGGCGGGTCGGCCAGGGCTCGCCGAGGTCTTCTAAATGGCACAGGATGCGGCCGACTTCCAGCCGGAGCCCGGCCCCGCCGGCAAAGTCGACCCTTAACGCGCCGCCGGCGCCGCGCCGCAACGCCAGCAAAACCAAGATACGATCGGCGTCGCGCGGACTGAATCGCTGGCGCTGAACAGCGCGGACCTCGTCGAAGCGCACGCCGCAGCGGATGCGGGTCAATCCCGGTCCCGCGTTTTCGCGCTTGAGGCGATTGGCCAGCAGAACGAAGCGGCGGTCTTCCTCGAGGAACGCCATATCGGCGACGGCAACAAGCGCGTCTTGCAGGATTGCGGAGATGACGGCGATGTCCTCGTCGTCTTCGGCCCGGAGTTTGAGCGCGCCGGTCTCAGCGGAATCAGCTGCCATCCACCAGCCGTTCGATATCGGCACCGCAACCCGCCAACTTTTCCTCCAACCGCTCGTAACCGCGGTCGAGATGATAGACGCGGTTGATGATGGTTTCGCCTTTCGCGGCGAGGCCGGCAAGCACCAGCGACACCGAGGCGCGGAGATCGGTCGCCATCACCTGCGCGCCGGTCAGTTGCGGGACTCCGCGCACCATCGCGGACGCGCCGTGCACGTTGATGTCGGCGCCCATCCGGCACAGTTCCGGGACGTGCATGAATCGGTTCTCGAAGATCGTCTCGGTGATCATCGCGGCGCCGTTGGCCGTGGTCATTGCCGCCATCATCTGCGCCTGGAGATCGGTCGGAAAGCCGGGGAACGGTTCGGTCATGACGTCGACGCCAGTGAGGCGGCCGTTGGCCCGAGCGACATGCAGCCCTTCCGCCGTCTCGCTCACCACCAGTCCGGCTTTTTCCAACACCCGCGCCACGGCGGCGATGTCGCTGTGCTTGGCGCCGATCAAATCGACCGCGCCGCCCGCGATCGCCGCCGCCATCACATACGTGCCGGTCTCGATGCGATCCGGGATGACGCGATGCCGGGCGCCATGAAGGCGCGGCACGCCCCGGATGGTAATGCGCTCGGTGCCGGCACCGTCAATGTCGGCGCCCATTGCGTTCAGGCAGCGCGCCAGATCGCCGATCTCCGGCTCGCGTGCCGCGTTCACCAAATGGGTCTCGCCCCGCGCCAGGGCCGCCGCCATCATGAGATTCTCGGTGGCGCCGACCGACGGCTTGGCGAAGATGATTTCGGCGCCGACGAGGCCTTTTGGGGCACGCGCTTCGATGTAACCGTTCGTCAACTCGATCACCGCGCCGAGCCGCTCCAACCCCGCGATATGCAAATCCACGGGACGCGTGCCGATCGCGCACCCGCCCGGCAGCGACACGTTCGCTTCGCCGCAGCGCGCCAAGAGCGGCCCCAGCACCAGCACCGAGGCGCGCATCCGGCGGACCAGATCGTAGGGGGCCGTCATCGAGACGATGTGCTGCGCCGACAGCGCCAACGTGTGCCCGGTTTCGCCGGCCGTCGCGGCGCCGGTCATGGTGATCGTCACGCCGTGCTGCACCAGAAGGTGGGACAGCGTCGTGATGTCGGCGAGAAACGGCAGGTTTTCGAGCGTCAGCGTTTCGTCGGTTAGCAAGGCCGCCGTCATCAGCGGCAACGCGGCGTTCTTGGCGCCGCCGATCGGGATCTTGCCTTCAAGCGGTTTGCCGCCGCGTATCCGGATTCGGTCCATTAAACTCCACCACCGCCAGCGTCACCCTTGTAACCGAGCATTAAGGCGTGCTCAAGGCAAGCTGCCGTCGTTGTCGGGACCGTCGTCTTCTGGCTCGTGCTCGCGGCGCTGCGCTTTGCGGCGCCGCAGATTGGCGCGGAGCGCCATTGCCAATCGTTCGCGCTTTTCGGCAGCGAGTCGATCGGTTTCGGCGGTGGTATGGGGCGACTGACGCTGTTTCGGCATGGCGGCAAGAACTGGTGCTGCCGGTAAGGATTGAACTTACGACCTCCCCCTTACCAAGGGGGTGCTCTACCACTGAGCTACGGCAGCT